>JAOPZO010000486.1 GCA_025964065.1 Solirubrobacterales bacterium
GCGAACGGCGACTGGTCGACGCCGAGCCCGAGGTCGTCGCCCGCGCCGCGATGGCCGGCGGCGTCGTCCTGCGCCGGATCGCCCCGGCCGGCGACGACGGGCTCGAGCGCCTCTTCTTCGACCTCACCACCACCCCCGAGCTGACAGGAGCACCCGCATGAGCACCGCCCTCACCGTCCCGGTCCCCGTGAACACGACCGGCATCCACACCCGCCCCGGCCTCGGCCGCCTCGTCGCGGTCGAGCTCCGCAAGGCGGTGGACACCCGGGCCGGGTTCTGGCTGCAGGTCGCCACGGTCGCGCTCACCGTGGCCGCCGTGCTCGCGAGCGTGCTCACGGGCGACGCGGCCGACCGCACGTTCGTCGCGCTCATCGACGCCGGGACGCTTCCGGCGGCCGTGCTGCTCCCCGTGGCCGGCATCCTCCTCGTCACCTCGGAGTGGTCCCAGCGCACGGGGGCCATCACCTTCGCGCTCGTCCCCGTGCGGCTGCGCGTCCTGGCCGCCAAGGCGCTCGCCAGCCTCCTGCTCACCGTCGCGATGCTCGCGATGGCCGTCGCCGTGGTGGCGCTCGGGGTGCTGGCGGGTGCGCCGGGCGAGGCGGCGTGGAGCGACGCCGCGCCCCTCGTGGGCCAGACGGCGGTGTACCTCGCGGGCGGGATGCTCACGGGCGTCGCCTTCGGTGCCGTCGTGCTGCGCTCGGCTCCCGCCCTCGTCGCGCTCTTCGCGCTGCCCATCGCCTGGACGGCGGTGGCGACCCTGCCCGTCCTGGACGACGCCGCCCCGTGGCTCGACACGCGCCTCGCGCTCGGGCCGCTGCATCAGGAGGTCGTGAGCGGGACGCAGTGGGCGCACGCGGGCACCGCGCTCGCCCTGTGGATGCTGCTCCCGCTCCTCGTCGGGGCGTGGCGCTGGGGCCGGCACGAGGTGGGGTGACCCCCGGAGGAGCTGGACGCCACTTCGTTATGCTGCTACAACTATTGTATGAGCACAACGATCGAGCAGCCGGCCGTCCCCACGCCCGCCACGCGGCCGTGGCTCGTGCTTGCGATCTGCTGCATGAGCCTGCTCATCGTGGGGATGGACACGACGATCGTGAACGTCGCCCTCCCGGCGATCCGCGCCGACCTCGGCGCCTCGGTCACGGCGCTGCAGTGGACGACGGCCGGGTACACCGTGACGCTGGCGAGCCTGCTGCTGCTCGGGGGCTCGACCGCCGACCGGCTCGGCCGCGTCCGCGTCTTCCAGGTCGGCCTCGCCGTGTTCACGCTCGCCTCGCTCGGCTGTTTCGCGGCGCCCTCGGTCGGGTGGCTCGTCGCGTTCCGCGTGCTCCAGGGCGTCGGGGGCGCGATGCTGAACCCCGTGGCCATGTCGATCATCCGCAACACGTTCGAGGACCCGCGCCGGCGCGCGCAGGCCATCGGCGTCTGGGGCGCCGTCATCGGCATCAGCCTCGCGCTCGGCCCCGTGCTGGGCGGCGTGCTCGTCGGCCTGAGCTGGCGGGCGGTCTTCCTCGTGAACATCCCGATCGGGCTCGCGGCCATCGCCCTCACGGCCCGCTTCGTCCCGGAGTCCCGCGCCGCGCGCCCGCGGCGGGGCGATCCCGTCGGGCAGCTCCTGGTCATCGTGCTCCTCGCGTCGGGGACCACCGCGATCATCGAGGGGGCCGAGGTCGGGTGGGGCGCGGCGCCGATCCTCCTCCTCCTCGCCGCCGCCGCGGCGTCGCTCGCGGCCCTGGTCCGGCACGAGCTCCGCCGGGAGGACCCGCTCATCGAGCTCCGCTTCTTCGCCAGCCGCCCGTTCGCGGCGTCGACCGCCATCGCCGTCGCGGCGTTCACGGCCTTCGGCGGCTTCCTCTTCGTGAACACCCTCTACCTGCAGGAGGCGCGCGGCCTCTCCGCGGTGAGCGCCGGCCTCTGCACCCTGCCCATCGCGGCGATGACCATCGTCTGCAGCCCGCTCGCCGGGCGCCTGGTCGGGGCGCGCGGCGTCCGGGCCCCCCTCGTCGTCGGTGGGCTCGGGCTGGGCCTGGGCGCGCTGATGCTCGTGTCGCTCGCGGAGGACACCTCCCTGGGCTGGCTCCTGACGGCCTACGTCGTCTTCGGCGTCGGGTTCGGCACGATCAACCCGCCCATCACGAACACGGCGGTCTCGGGCATGCCACCGAGCCAGGCGGGCGTCGCGGCCGCGGTGGCCACGACGAGCCGCATGGTCGGGCAGACGCTCGGGGTCGCCGTCCTCGGGGCCATCGCAGCGGCCGGCCTCGGCACGTCCCGCGGCGACGACCTCGCCGCGGCGACCCACGCGGGGTGGTGGCTCATCGCGGCGCTGGGCGCGTTCATCGTCGTCCTCGGCCTGCTGGCGAGCACCCCTGCGGCGCAGCGGAGCGCGGCCCGGACGGCCGAACGGCTCGCGGAGCGCCCGGGGGCGGGGGGATGAGCGCCCAGGACGCCCGCCGGGCGTGGAGGGCGATGTCCGCGCTCGTCCTCGCCGAGGACCGCAAGCGCGCGGTGACCGAGGAGCTCGGGCTGAGCTTCGCGCGCGTCCGGGCGCTCCGCAGGCTCGTCGCCGGGCCCCGCACGCTGCGGGAGCTCGGCACGCTGCTCGGCGCCGACCCGCCGTACACGACCGTCCTCGTCGACGACCTGGAGGAGCGCGGCCTCGTCCGGCGCACGCCGCACCCCGACGACCGGCGACGCAAGCTCGTGGAGCTCACCGGGGCCGGCCGGGCGCTGGCCCTGCGGGCGGACGCGCTGCTCGACGAGCCGCCGCGTGGCCTCCGGGAGCTCCCCGCCGCGGATGCCACGGCGCTGTGGCGGATCCTCGAGGGGCTGGGTTCGGGGCCGACGCCGGACTGAGCGTCCGGCGTCGCGAACGGGGGTCACGTCGCGGGGATGAGGACCTCCTGGGTGGTGCGCCGCGCGACGACGAGGACCGCCGCGCTGCAGGCGAGGATCGCGAGGAACCCGAACCACTGCAGTGCGTCGCCCATGCCGTCGCCCCAGTACGGCTTGGCCGGGCCGAGCTCCACCGGGATGCCGTGGAAGAACGTGAAGGCGGCGATCTCCGTCCAGGCGACGAGGGTCGCCACGCGGGCGGCGGACCGGTGCCCGAACGCGACGAGCCCGCCGGCGAGCAGGACGGCGAGGAGGCTCGAGAGGTGCTGGGGCTTCGTGAAGGTCTCGAGGACCCCGGCCGTCGCGTCCGTGCGCAGGTCGTCGAAGAGGGCGAGGTTGAGGACCAGGAGCGCGAGCAGCGCGAGGGTCAGGCCGAGGAGCAGGCCGGTGGCGGGGCGCCCGGAGGGCGCGGGTCGTGAGGTGGTCATGGCCGCCACCATAACTAAGTTATAGACGGCTGTCCAGGCCGGTACGATGAGCGGGTGCCCAGCCCTGCCACCACGCGAGGGAGCCTGCTCGAGGCGGCGCTGCGGCAGCTCGAGGAGCGCGGGCCGGCGGCCTTGCGCGTCCGCGACCTCGCGGCCGCGGCGGGCCAGTCCACGATGGGCGTCTACCACCACTTCGGGTCCAAGCAGGGCCTGCTCGAGCAGCTCTACCTCCACGGCTTCGAGCGCCTGGGACAGCGGTTGGGGACCGTGCCCGACGACGGCCGCGGGCGCGAGGATCTCCTCGCCTTCGCCCTCGCCTATCGCGCGTTCGCGCTCGAGCACGAGGCGCTCTACGGGCTCATGTTCGAGCGGGCGACCCCGGACTTCGTGCCCTCCGACGCGAGCCGGCTGGCGGGGCTCGCGACGTTCGAGGCGCTGGCCGTCCGCATCGCCCGCTGGCGGCCCGCGGCCGCCGACCCTGC
The DNA here is from genome assembly GCA_025964065.1 of Solirubrobacterales bacterium. Lineage (GTDB taxonomy): Bacteria > Actinomycetota > Thermoleophilia > Solirubrobacterales > Solirubrobacteraceae > Paraconexibacter. The sequence goes on from JAOPZO010000486.1 coordinate 3,806, forward strand.
GGCGGACGCGCACCTCGTCTGGGCGGCCATGCACGGGCTGGTGACCATCGAGCTCATGCACGCCCGGTGGGGAGGACCCATCGTCGCGCACCTCCAGGGCGCTCCGGAGCAGCACTACGTCCGCGCCGTCGCCGCCCTCCTCGCGGCGCTCGACGGCGCTTGACGCCCGGACCGCGTTCGTTCCCAACCCCCGCACGCCGCTCCCCGTCGCCCGGGAGCAGCGTCCGTAGGTTGACTGGTTCGTGGACGCCACCCTTCGACCCCGTCGCCGCGGCGCATGACCCGCACCGCCGTCGAGGGTCCGGCCGGCGA
>JAOPZO010000039.1 GCA_025964065.1 Solirubrobacterales bacterium
GCCCGAGCCCCCGCCCCGCGCGCGTCGCCGGGCAGCATCGCACCCCCACAGACGACACCCAGGAAGACCACCATGAGCCGCCAGATCTCCCTCGCACGCACCCGCAACATCGGCATCTCCGCCCACGTCGACTCCGGCAAGACCACGACGACGGAGCGGATCCTCTACTACACCGGCAAGGTCCACAAGATGGGCGAGGTCCACGAGGGCGCCGCGACGATGGACTGGCTGGACCAGGAGCAGGAGCGGGGCATCACGATCATGTCCGCCGCGACGACGTGCTTCTGGAAGCCGTCCGACGTCGAGGACGCCCCGGACCACCGCATCAACATCATCGACACGCCGGGCCACGTGGACTTCCAGGCCGAGGTCGAGCGCTCGCTGCGCGTCCTCGACGGCGCGATCGCGCTGTTCGACTCGGTCGCCGGCGTCGAGCCGCAGTCCGAGACCGTCTGGCGCATGATGAACAAGTACACCGTCCCGCGGCTGTGCTTCGTCAACAAGATGGACCGCCAGGGCGCGGACTTCGCGAAGGCCGTCCGCACGATGAAGGAGCGCCTCGGCGCGAACGCCGTGCCGGTCCAGCTCCCGATCGGCGCCGAGGAGCACTACTCCGGCGTCATCGACCTCGTCGGCATGCGCTCGATCAACTACGCGGCCGACGACGGCATGGTCTTCGAGCTCGGGGACATCCCGGCCGACATGCTCGAGGACGCGCAGATCGCCCGCGTCGAGCTCATCGACGCGGTCGCCGAGTACCACGAGCCGCTCATGGAGGCCTACCTCGAGGACGAGGAGTCCGTCACGAACGAGATGCTCGTCGCCGGCATCCGCGCCGCGACGCTCGCGAACGCGGTCCAGCCCGTCCTCTGCGGATCCGCGATCAAGAACAAGGGCGTCCAGCCCCTGCTCGACGCGATCCTCGCGTACCTCCCCTCCCCGCTCGATCGTGGCGAGGTCACCGCATCGGACTCCGACGAGACCCGCGCCCCGGACGACGACGCGCCGTTCGCCGCGCTCGCGTTCAAGATCCAGCGCGACCCGCAGGCCGGCCCGCTGACGTACTTCCGGGTCTACTCCGGGACGCTCAAGGCCGGGGACAAGATCCTCAACGCCACCACGGGCAAGACCGAACGCGTCGGCCGACTGCTGATGATGCACGCGAACGACCGCGAGGACGTCACCGAGGTCTTCTCGGGCGACATCGCCGTGGCCATCGGCTTGAAGAACGCCACCACGGGCGACACGCTGACCGACCCGGACAAGTCCGTGATGCTGGAGAACATCTCCTTCGCGCCCCCGGTCGTCCACGTCGCGATCGAGCCCGCGTCGCGCCCCGACCAGGAGAAGCTCGCCGTCGCGCTCGCGTACCTCGTGCGCGAGGACCCGTCGCTGCAGATGCGCACGGACGACGAGACGGGCCAGACCGTGCTCTCGGGCATGGGCGAGCTCCACCTCGAGGTGACCGTCGAGCGCCTCAAGCGCGAGTACAAGGTCAACGCGAACACGGGCCGCCCGCAGGTCGCCTACCGCGAGACGATCACCGCGTCCGCGCAGAAGATCGAGGGCAAGTTCGTCAAGCAGACGGGCGGCTCGGGCCAGTACGGCGTCGTGTACATCGACATCGAGCCGAACCCCGGCAAGGGCTTCGAGTTCGAGTCGAAGGTCAAGGGCGGCAACGTCCCGACGGAGTACATCCCGGCCGTCGGCAAGGGCTGCGAGCTCGGCATGGGCGCCGGCGTCGTCGCGGGCTACCCGATGGAGGACGTCAAGGTGACGCTCACCGACGGCAAGTCGCACGACACCGACTCCTCGGAGATCGCGTTCCAGATGGCGGGCAACATCGCCTTCAAGGAGGCCTGCCGCCGCGCGAAGCCGGTCATCCTCGAGCCGATCATGCTCGTCGAGGTCATCGTGCCCGAGGACGGCCTGGGCTGGGTCATGGGCGACATCGCCCGGCGCCGCGGCCTGGTCGGCGAGCGCGAGTCGCGCCCCGGCGGCATCGTGTCCGTCCAGTCCGAGGTCCCGCTGAGCGAGATGTTCGGCTACGCCAACGACATCCGCTCCGCGACCCAGGGCCGCGGCGGCTACTCGATGGAGTTCCACTCCTACCGCATCCTCCCGGCCGGCCTGGCCGAGGCGATGCGCGAGGGTGCCGGCGCCACGGCCTAGCCCCGCCGCACCACCCGCAGCAGCACGAGGGCCCCGCCACCGCGGGGCCCTCGTGCGTTCTCGGGCGCGCGCCCCCGACGGCGAACGGACCGCCTAGAGGAACAGGTCGATCGCCAGGTCCTCCTCCTTGCCCGTGTAGAGGTACGGGCTGAAGTCGCTGACGCCCTCGCCCTTCAGGACCTCGTCGTCGATGAAGCAGTTGCCCGTCGTGGTCGCCGGGTCCTTCGTGAGGACGGCGTGCGCCGCGTCGCCCATGATCTCCGGGCGGCGCGAGCGGGCCATCGAGGCCTCACCGCCGAGGAGGTTCTGCACCGCCGCGGTGGCGATGAGCGTCCGGGGCCACAGGCAGTTGGCCGCGACGCCGCTGGCGCGCAGCTCCTCCGCGAGCCCGAGCGTGAGCATGCTCATGCCGTACTTGCTGAGCGTGTAGGCCGCGTGCGGGCCGAGCCACTTCGGGTCGAGGTCGATCGGCGGGCTCAGCGTGAGGATGTGGCCGCCCTGCTCCTTGAGGAACGGCGCGCAGGCGTGGGAGACGACGTAGGTGCCGCGCACGTTGATCTGCATCATCAGGTCGAAGCGCTTCACGGGCAGGTCGGTGAGCGGCGTGAGGTTGATCGCGCTCGCGTTGTTCACGGCGATGTCGATGCCGTCGAAGTGGTCCGCGGCCTGCTTGGCGGCGGCGGCGACCGCGTCCGCGTCGCGGACGTCACCGACGATCGCGAGCGCCCGGCCGCCCGCCTCCTCGATCTCCGCGGCGGCGGTGTGGACCGTCCCCTCGAGGTTCGGCTGGGGCTGGTCGCTCTTGGCCATCAGCGCGACGTTGGCGCCGTCCCGTGCGGCACGCAGGGCGATCGCGAGGCCGATGCCGCGGCTGCCGCCGGACATGAAGATGGTCTTGCCGTTCAGGGATCCGCTCATGGCCGCGACCCTACCGGCGGCCCTTTCCAGCCTGCGCGGTGCACCGCGGGACGTCCGTCGTGCCGATGACCCGCGGGAGCTCCCGGAAGGGGCCCGGGACGCCGGAGCGCGGCTCGAGCAGCGCGAGCCGGACGAGCGTCGTGCTCGTCGCGGCACCCGTGAGCGTCAGCGTCGGCAGCAGGCCGGACGGCTCGGCGCGCCGCAGGACCGTCGCGCGGCGGCCAAGCCCCTTGGCGCGCGCGCTCTGCACGTACGGCGCGCCGAGCGCCGTGAGCGTCATGCCCGTCATGACGCGGAAGCAGAGGCCGCCGACGACGGGGCTTGCACCGTGACGCTCAAGGCCGTGCGCGAACGGCCGATGACATGGGCAGGAGCGTTGACCGTGACGCCGTTCGTTGACCCAGTCCACGACCGAGCGCGCCGCCACTCTCGATCCTCTGCCCGACTCGCGGGATGCCCGCACCAGAGGAGACGCATGGCCGCACGATTTCACGGCAGGACCCTCCAGCCACCCCCACCCCCCGTCCCCGCAGACCGGCAGTCGACGCTCGACGCGCTTCCGGCGCAGGTCGCCCTGCTGGACGCGGACGGCGTGGTCGTCGCGGTGAACGCCGCCTGGCGGGCGTTCGGCGAGCGGAACGGCGCCAACCCCGGCAACGACGTCGGAGCGCGGTATCTCGACGTGTGCACGGCCGCCACGCGCGCCGGCTCGGGGGACGCCGCACGGGTCGCGGACGGCATCCGCGCGGTGCTCGACGGGAGCGCCACCGCGTTCGACCACGAGTACGCCTGCGGCCCGCCGGACACGCCGCGCTGGTTCGTCGTCCGGGTGGCGCCCATCGCGGGAGGGGGCAGCGCGCGGGCGCTCGTCCAGCACCAGGACGTGACCGCCCGCCGCAGCGCCGAGGGCCTCGCCCGCTTCCGGGCCCGGCTGCTCGATGCGGTCGACGCGGCTGTGATCGCGCTGGACGACGACGGGCGGGTCGTGGAGTGGAACCACGGCGCCGAGCAGCTCTACGGCTGGAGCGGCGACGAGGCGCTCGGCCACCCCGTCGAGGCGCTCGTGATCCCGCCGACCTCCCGCGAGGCGGCGCGCGAGACGATGACCCGGCTCCGGACGCGCGGCCGCTGGGAGGGGGAGGTCGAGCTCCGCCACCGCGACGGTCGCACCCTCCCGGTCCTGGCACGGAACGTCGCGCTCGAGGGCGTCGACGGCGCGCCCGCCGGCTTCGTCGGCGTCTCCATCGACATCACGAGGCGCCTGGAGACCGAGCAGGCGCTGCGCTCCGCCCGCGACTACATGGCGGCGGTCACGGCGAGCATCGGCGACGGCCTCTGCACCCTCGACGAGGAGGGCCGGGTCGTCTACCTCAACCCACGCGGCGAGGAGCTGCTGGGCTGGAGCGCCGCGGACCTCGCCGGGCAGGTCTACCACGAGGCGGTGCACCACACGCACGGCAACGGCTCGGCGTACCTCGCCGACGACTGCCCGCTCGTGCGCGCGATCCGCACGGGCGGCGCAGCGCGGACCACCGACGATGTCGTCATCCGCCGCGACGGGTCGGCGCTCGACGTCCAGCAGGTCCTCACCCCGTTCGAGACGGCGGCGGGCGTCGCGGGGTCCGTGCTCGTCTTCAGCGACATCACCGAGCGCAAGAGCCGCGAGCGCGAGGCGGCGCGCAGGCTCCAGGACCTCGAGTGGCTCGAGCGGATCCGCACCGCGCTCGACGAGGACGGGTTCGTCCTCCACGCCCAGCCCATCGTGGACCTCGCCGACGGGCGGACCGTGCAGCACGAGCTGCTCATCCGCATGCGCGACGCCGACGGCAGCCTCATCGCCCCGGGCGCCTTCCTCCCCGTGGCGGAGGCCTACGGCCTGATCGGCGAGATCGACCGCTGGGTCATCGGGGAGGCCGCCGCCATCGCCGCGCGAGGGCACCCCGTCGAGCTCAACCTCTCCGCGAGCTCGCTGGGCGACGCGACCCTCTACGCACACGTCGACGCCGAGCTGCAGCGCACCGGGGCGGACCCGGCGCTGCTCGTCTTCGAGCTCACCGAGACCGCGCTCCTGCGCGACGAGGAGGCCGCCGGGAGGTTCGTCGCCGCGCTCGTCGCGCGCGGCTGCACGCTCGCGCTCGACGACTTCGGGACGGGCTACGGCGGCTTCAGCTACCTCAAGCGGCTCCCGGTCTCGTTCCTCAAGATCGACATCGAGTTCGTCCGCGACCTCGTTTCGGAGCCCGCGAGCCGGCAGGTGGTCGAGGCCGTCGTGAGCCTGGCCCGGGGCTTCGGGATCCGGACGGTGGCCGAAGGGGTCGAGGACGCCGCGACGCTCGGAGTGCTGAAGGAGCTCGGAGTCGACTTCGCCCAGGGCTTCCACCTCGGGCGCCCCACCCCGCTGGACCGCACCTTCGACCCGGGAGATCCCACATGACGCGCGAGCGCACGGAGCAGGAGCAGCACGAGCAGCAGGCCGAAGTCGACCAGGAGCAGGCGCTCGGAGCGCTCGAGGAGGCGATCGGCGACCGCGGCCAGGAGCTCGTGGACCGCGATCAGACCCGGATCGACGGGGAGCAGGAGCGCCTCGACGGCGAGCGGGCGGCGCTGTCCGGGCCGACGCCACGTGAGGCGTTCGCGCTCGAGCAGCGCCAACGCGCGGTGGACCGCACCCAGGTGCGTCACGACGCCCGTCAGGGCGACCTCGACCGGAGCCAGGAGGACCGGGACGACCGCCAGGACGCGCTCGACGCCGAGCAGGACCGACTCGACGGCCCGCCGCCGATCGCGGCGCTGCCGACCCGCGAGGAGCTGCGCGAGGCCGCGACGCTGCGGCTGCGGGCCGCCCGGGAGCGTTCGG
>JAOPZO010000056.1 GCA_025964065.1 Solirubrobacterales bacterium
GCGAACGCGCTCGGGGTCGGGCACCTCCACCACACCTCGTCGATCGCCGTCGCGGGCGACTTCAAGGGCCTCTTCCGTGAGGACATGTTCGCGGAGGGCCAGAAGCTCCCCTCGGCCTACCACCGGACGAAGTACGAGTCCGAGGCCATCGTCCGCAAGGAGGCGACGGTCCCCTTCCGGGTCTACCGCCCCGCCGTCGTCGTCGGGCACTCCGAGACCGGCGAGATGGACAAGATCGACGGCCCGTACTACTTCTTCAAGGCGATCCAGAAGCTCCGGGACACGCTCCCGCCGTGGGTGCCGCTCGTCGGGCCCGAGCTCGGCTGGACGAACCTCGTGCCGGTCGACTACGTCGCGAAGGCGATGGACCACATCGCCCACCAGCCCGGCCTCGACGGCGAGGCGTTCCACCTCACGCACCCGAAGGGCATCCGCTCCGGCGAGGTGCTCAATGCCTTCGCGCGGGCCGCCCACGCCCCCCAGATGGCGCTCCGGATCGACAAGAAGCTCACGGACGCGCTGCCCAAGGGCGCCTTCTCGATGCTCCTGCGCCTCCCGCAGCTCAAGGGCGTCCGCGACTCGGTGCTCTCCGAGTTCGGCATCCCGGGGGAGGTCATCGAGCACGTCGGCTTCCCGACGAAGTTCGACACGCGCGACACGGAGCGCGCGCTGCGCGGCACGGACATCGAGGTGCCCGAGCTCGACGAGTACGCCGAGGTCCTCTGGGACTACTGGGAGCGCAACCTCGATCCGGACCTCTTCAAGGACCGCTCGTTCGAGGCCGCGGTGAACGGCAAGACCGTCGTCATCACCGGCGCCTCCTCGGGCATCGGCCGGGCGGCCGCCATGAAGATCGCAGCGGCCGGTGGCATCCCGATCCTCGTCGCGCGCGGCATGGAGAAGCTCGAGGCCGTCAAGACGGAGATCGAGGCGGCGGGCGGCACCGCGTACGTCTACTCCTGCGACCTCTCGAGCACGGACGCGATCGGCGAGCTGTGCGAGAAGCTCCTCGACGAGCACGCCGCCATCGACTACCTCGTGAACAACGCCGGGCGCTCCATCCGGCGCTCCATGACGCTCTCGCACGACCGCTTCCACGACTACGAGCGGACGATGCAGCTGAACTACTTCGGCACGATCAGGCTCATCATGGGCCTGGTGGAGCACATGAAGGAGCGCGGGTCGGGCCACATCGTGAACATCTCCTCGATCGGGGTGCAGACGAGCCCCCCGCGCTTCAGCGCCTACGTCGCCTCGAAGGCGGCGCTCGACGCCTGGACACGCTGCGTCTCCTCCGAGGTCATCGGCCGCGGCGTGACGTTCACGACGATCCACATGCCGCTCGTGAAGACGCCGATGATCGCCCCGACGAAGATGTACGACGCGTTCCCGACGCTCACCCCGGACGAGGCCGGCGACATGGTCTGCGAGGCGCTGCGGGCCAAGCCGAAGGAGATCAACACGAAGCTCGGCACGTTCGGCCAGGTCTCCTACGCGCTCATGCCGAAGGCCGTGGACCAGATCCTGCACATGGCCTACAAGGTCTTCCCGGACTCCGCCGCCGCGAAGGGGCAGAAGGACCCGGAGGAGAAGGCGTCGATGGAGCAGCTCGCGATGGCGAACCTGATGAAGGGCGTGCACTGGTAGGAGCGCGCCTGGCCGGGGCGACGCTCGCCGCCGCGGCCCTCGCCCTGGCCGGCTGCGGGGACGGCGGCCCGTCACGGGAGGCGTTCGCACGCGATGCGGACGCCGCCTGCGCGCCCGCGCTGGAGCAGTTGCGCAAGGTCAAGGCGCAGATCGACGAGGTGGCGGCCGGCGCGGACGCCGAGGCGATCTACGCGCAGACGGCGACGCTCGTCCGCGAGGGCGCGCGGATCTCGCGCCGGGCGTTCGACCGCATCGAGGCGCTCACCCCGCCCGGGGACGACCGCGAGGCGGTCGACGCCTGGGTCGCCGCGAACCGGCGCCAGGCCGTGCGGACCGACGAGCTGGCCAAGGCGTTCGCGGCGCAGGACCAGACGCGGATCGCCGAGCTCTCCGAGGAGGTCGACGCGCTCGACGCGACGAACAACGCGGCCGCCGCGGAGCTCGGCATGCGCACCTGCGCCGAGCGCGTGGCCTGAGCGCGGGCCTACTCCTCCACGGGGCGCTCGGCGGCGCGCGCGGCGTGGCGCGCCATGAGCTCGTACTGCGCCGAGCGCCCGGCGGCGCCCTGGGGGCGGCGGCGGGTCCAGGTGTCCCGGTCGAGCTCCCAGGCGGCCGTGTCGTCCACCAGGCAGCGGTCGAGCGCGTCGAGGAGGTCGTCGCGCAGCGCGGCGTCCTCGACGGGGGCGACGAGCTCCACCCGCTGATCGAGGTTGCGGGGCATGAGGTCGGCCGAGCCGATCAGGACCCGCTGCTCGTCCCCGCGGTCGAACGCGAAGATCCGCGAGTGCTCGAGGAAGCGCCCGACGACGGAGACCACCCGGATGTTCTCGCTGACCCCGGGGACGCCGGGCACGAGGCAGCAGATCCCGCGGATGTTCAGGTCCACCTGCACGCCGGCCTGGCTCGCCCGGTACAGCGCGCGGATGCAGCGCTGGTCCACGAGCGAGTTCATCTTCATGCGGATGCGTGCGGGCTCGCCGCGCTCCCGGGCCGCGACCGTCCTCACGATCTCCTCCAGGATGCCCTCGCGCAGGTGGGCCGGGGCGACGAGGACCTTCCGGAAGCCGTCGGGACGCGCGTAGCCCGTGAGGAAGTTGAACATGTCGGCGACGTCCGCGCCGATCTCCTCGTCGCAGGTGAAGAGGCCGAAGTCGGTGTAGAGACGGGCGGTCTTCGCGTGGTAGTTGCCCGTGCCCACGTGGACGTAGTGGCGCACGCCGTCCCCCTCGCGCCGGATGACGAGGACGCACTTCGTGTGCGTCTTGAGCGCCGGGTGGCCGTAGACGACGTGCACGCCCGACTCCTCGAGCACGCGCGCCCACCCGATGTTCGCGCGCTCGTCGAAGCGCGCCTTCAGCTCCACGAGGCAGACGGCCTGCTTGCCGCGCTCCGTGGCCCGGATCAGGGCCGGGACGAGCGGCGAGTCGTCGCCCGTGCGGTAGACGGTCATCTTGATCGCGAGGACGTCCGGATCGGCGACGGCCTGCTCGACGAAGCGCTCGACGGAGCTCTTGAAGGAGTCGTAGGGGTGGTGCACGAGGAGGTCGCCGCGGCGCATCTCCCCCATGACGTCCGAGCCGTCCTCGCCCTGCAGGCGCGGCTGGGTGACGGGCGCCCACGGCGCGTCGCGCAGCTCGGGGAGGCCCGGGAGCTTCACGACCTGCCAGAGGTCGTTGAGGTCGAGCAGCCCGTCGACGGCGTAGAGCTGGCGCGGCTCGAGCTCGAGCGCCTGGGTGAGCGCGTCGCGCAGGCCGACGGGCATGCGCGCGCTGACCTCCACGCGCACGACCTCGCCGAAGCGGCGGCGGCGAAGCTCGGCCTCCACGGCCTGCAGGAGGTCGTCGGCCTCGTCGGAGACCTCGAAGTCCGCGTCACGCGTCACCCGGAAGACGCCCGTGTCGAGGACCTCCATGCCCGGGAAGAGCGCGTCGAGGTTCGCGGCGATGACCTCCTCGAGCGGGACCAGGGTGACCGTGCCGGGCTCGCCCGCGACCTCGACGAAGCGCGGGAGCATCTCCTTCGGCACCTTCACCCGGGCGAAGGTCGTCGCGCCGCCGACGGGGTCGCGGACGAGCACGGCGAGGGAGAGCGAGAGGTTCGAGATGTACGGGAACGGGCGCCCGAGGCCGACGGCCAGCGGCGTGAGCACCGGGAAGATCTGGCGCCGGTAGCGCTCGACGAGCTCCTCGCGCTGCTCGCGGCGGGTCTCGGCCCAGGACAGGATCCGCACGCCGTGCCCGGCGAGGGCGGGCCGCAGGGTGTCGCCGACGACGCGGCTCTGGCGCTCGGAGAGGTGCGTGACGCGCGTCTGCACCTCGTCGAGGACCTCGGCGGGCGAGCGCCCGTCGGCCCCGCGCTTGTTCACGCCGGCGTCGACCTGGTCGTGCACGCCCGCGACGCGGATCATGAAGAACTCGTCGAGGTTCGAGGTGAAGATCGCCGCGAACTTCGCACGCTCCAGGAGCGGCTGGTCCTCGTCCTCGGCGAGCTCGAGGACCCGCTCGTTGAAGGCGAGCCAGCTCAGCTCGCGGTTGACGTAGAGGGCCGGGTCCTTGAGGTCGGGCGGGACCGGGACGGGCGCCGGGCGCGTGCCGACGGCGCTGATGGGCTCCTGCGTCGGCTGCTCGGTCATGGGCTCGATGGCGGCGACGCTAGGGGCACGGGACCGTCCCCCGCGTCAACAGGTTGTGAAGGCCGCTCGGCGGCGGCGTACTCCAGCCGCGCGCGGAACCCCTCGCGCTCGAGCCCCTCCCAGAACGCCACGAAGCGGGCGAAGAGCAGCTCGCGGCGGGCCTGGTGATAGGTCGCGAGCGTCGCGAGGCCGCGATGGGCGGCGGCGTTCGGGCCGCCCCCGGCCAGGGCGGGCTCCAAATCCTTCG
>JAOPZO010000067.1 GCA_025964065.1 Solirubrobacterales bacterium
CCGGCGTACCGCGCGGCGATGACGGCGGCGGTCGACGCGATCGTCCCGGAGCTCACGGCTCGCGCGCCGGGCCGCGGCCTCGACCGGCTCCGGCAGGCGATCGCGGACCGCCACACCGCCCGCGGCACCCCGACCTCCCCGGAGCAGGTCCTCGTCACGAGCGGGGCGATGCCCGGGCTCTGGCTCGTCGCCGCCGCGGGCTTCCGCCGCGCGCCCGCCGTGCTCGTCGAGGCGCCGACGTACCCCGGCGCCATCGACGCGTTCCGCCAGCGCCGCTCGCGCCTCGTGGGCTGGCCCATGGCCGCAGGATGGGACGTCGGGGAGTTCGCGCGGCTCGTCCGGGAGCACGACGTGACCGTGGCCTACCTCGTCCCCGACTTCCACAACCCGACGGGGCGGCTCATGCCCGCGGACGCCCGCGCGGCGCTGCGTGAGGAGGCGGCCCGGCTCGGCGTGCTCCTCGTGGTCGACGAGACGATGGCCGACCTCGACCTCCGCGGTGGCGGCCCGAGCCCGCCGCCCCTGTGCGGCGACGGCGTCGTGACGCTCGGTTCACTGAGCAAGTCGGTCTGGGACGGGCTGCGCGTCGGGTGGGTCCGGGCCGACACGGCGACGATCGAACGGCTCGCCGCGCACCCGCTCGCCGCCCAGGTCGCGACCGCCCCGCTCGAGGAGGCGATCGCCGCGGAGCTCCTCGCGAGCGGCCTCGACGCGCTCCTGGAGGACCGGCGCCGTGGGCTGCGCGAGCGCCGGGACCACCTCCTCGGAGCGCTCTCGGCGCTTCCCGGCATCACGGTCGCGCACCCGCCGGAGGGCGGGCTCTGCGTGTGGGCGACGCTGGCGCACACCTCCTCCGCGCGGCTCGCCGTGGCGGCGGCCGAGCGCGGCGTGCTCCTCGACGCGGGCGGCCGCTACGCGCCGGCGGGCGGGCTCGACGGCAACCTCAGGTTGCCCTACAGCCTCCCGGTGCCGCAGCTCGACGAGGCGCTCGCCCGCCTCGACGGCCTGCTCTGACCCGGCGCGATCTCGAACAGGACGGGCGCGTGGTCGGAGAGCGCGCCAGCGTCGAGCTTCCGCGCGCCGATCCGCCGCCACCCCCGGGCCAGCAGGTGGTCCACGTCGTTGCCGCCCAGGTGGACGAAGCCCGGCGCGATCGGCTTGCGCACGTTCGTGTCGCCGCCGAGGACGAGGCGGCCGTCCGCGCCGCCCCATCCGAGCAGCTCGCGCGCGGCGGTCCGCAGGTCGGTGAGCGCGCGCTCCTCGGAGTGCACCTGCGCGTGCAGGTTGCCCCACCACGCACCGTCGGCCGTGCGGACCGCGTGCACCACCCGGCGCTCGGGCCACCACCGCAGCACGGCGCGCTCATGCGCGGTGATCGCCTGGCCACGCACGAGGATCGTGTTCGCACCGCCGCTCGACTTCATGACGTCGGGGAAGCGCCGGCCCAGCCGCTCGCGCAACGGCAGCAGCGCGTTGCGCGCGGTGAGCGCCGTGCGGGCGCTCGCGCCGCTCGCACGGGCGAGCCCGGGGCCCCACCACGGCGGGACCTCCTGCAGGAGCGCGACGTCCCAGGTCCAGCCCGCGACCAGCGCGGCGACGTCCGGCTCGAGGTCCCGGCCGGCGCCCGGGACGCTGCGGCCGTGGAAGAGGTTCCAGGTGAGGACGCGCATCCGCGTAGTCTTCCCGGCTTGACCAGGCACTTCCTGACCGGCGAGGAGCTGAGCGCTCCGGAGCTCCACCGCGTGCTCGACCGCGCGCTCGAGCTCAAGGCCGCGCCGCGCTCCTCGCGGGCGCTCGAGGCGGCCTGCGTGGCGCTCATCTTCGAGAAGCCCTCGACCCGGACGCGGCTCTCGTTCGAGGCCGGGATCGCGGAGCTCGGCGGCCACCCGATGATCCTGCGCCCGGGCGAGATGCAGCTCTCCCGGGGCGAGTCGGTCAAGGACACCGCGCGCATCCTGAGCCGTCACGTCCAGGCCGTCGGCGTCCGCACGGGGCCCGACGCGCTGCTCGAGGAGCTCGCCGCCGAGGGCACGATCCCGGTCTTCAACATGCTCACCGCGGGCCACCACCCGTGCCAGGCGCTCGCGGACCTCCTCACGATGCGCGAGGCGTTCGGCGAGCTCGCGGGGAGGAAGATCGCCTACGTCGGAGACGGGAACAACGTCGCGCGGTCGCTCGCGATCGTCGGCGCGATCGCCGGGGTCGAGGTGGCGGTCGCCTCCCCCGAGGGCTACGAGCTCGAGCCCGTGGCCGGCGCGCAGCTCACGCGCGACCCCGTCGAGGCGGTCGCCGGTGCGCACGTCGTCTACACCGACGTGTGGGTCTCCATGGGCGACGAGGACACCGCGGACGCACGCCGCGCCGCCCTCACCCCGTACCGGATCGATGACGCGCTGCTCGACCACGCCGCGCCGGGCGCGGTCGCGCTGCACTGCCTGCCCGCCCACCCGGGCGAGGAGATCACCGACGCGGTCCTCTACGGCCCGCGGCAGCGGATCTGGGACCAGGCGGAGAACCGGCGCCACGCGCAGAAGGCGCTCCTCGAGCTGCTCGTCGCGCCGTGAGCGAGGCGCTCGACCGGGCCGACGGGCAGTACGAGCGCACGGCGGCGTCGATCGCGCCGGCGACCGCGGTGCTGCTCGACGCGCTCGAGGTCTCCCCGGGAGCGCGGGGCAGGACGCCGACCCGTCCGCCGGGCTCGTGGAGCGGGCGCGTCCCCGCGCCGGCGCGGTGACAGGGGCGGTCCTGAACGGCCCCGGAAACAGCTAAGGCCGCCCGCTGCTGCGACGGCCCATCACTGCCCGATCGGAGACCACCATGGCTGACAGAGTCCCAGGACGATTGAAATGCCTGGGCCATGAGGAAATCCCGGCGGCTTGCGCCTCCGAGTTGGGCCTCGTCGGACTCCCAGCCTAGCGCCGTCCGCGCATTGCCGCCCGGGGTGTACGGCGGCCCTGCGACCGGTACGTTGCCGCTCATGCCGCAGCCCCGCCGGACCGAAGCCCCGTCCACGCCCCCGGTGCGCGGGGACGCGACGGCGACCCCCGCGCCCGCGGCGGTGGCGGGCGAGAGCGTGAAGGAGGCCGTGGCGAAGGCGGCTCCCGCCGCCAAGAGGCCTGCGGCCAAGAAGCCCACCGCCAAGAGGCCTGCGGCTGCGAAGCCCGCCGCCGCCCGCCCGAAGGCCGCCCCCGCGGGCCGCGCGAAGACCCCGAAGCCCAAGGGCCCCGCCGTGACCCGGCCCGCCGCCGAGCCCGCCCCCGCGCCCGAGCCGACCTCGGCGGCCGCACGGGACGAAGCCCTCCGGGCGAACCTCGCCTCGCTCCGCGACCTCCTCGCGGGCGGCGTCGTGCTGACCGCCCAGCGCCTCCAGGAGGCCGTCGACGAGACCGTCACCCGCGGCCGCATGACCCGCCGCGACGCGGAGGACCTCGCGACGGGCCTCATGAGCGCGGGCCGCCAGCAGACGCAGGACCTCCTCGCAGACCTCGAGCAGCTCCTGGGCCGCGGCCGCAGCGACCTCACCTCGGCCCGCTCGATCACGAAGGGCGCCGTGAAGGGCTCGAGCGACCGCGTGCTCCGCGAGGTCGACCGCGCCCGCCGCGCGGCCGGGATCGGCGCCGCGTTCCCGATCCTCGGCTACGACGAGCTCACCGCCTCCCAGGTCATCCGGCGGCTCGGGGAGCTGAGCCCGGCCGAGCTCCGCCAGGTGGAGGAGCACGAGCGCCGGAACGCGGACCGCAGCACGGTCCTCGATGCCGTGGAGCAGGCGCTGCGCTAGCCCCTGCCATCCTGGGGGGATGGACCAGGCCCCACCCGCTCCCGGTATCGACCCCTCGGCGCGCCCGCCGCGCCCCGAGCGCGGGCAGGAGCTCGAGGTCGTCGTCGACCGCCTCGCGTACGGCGGCAACGGCGTCGCGCGCCACGAGGGCTACGTGCTGTTCGTTCCCGGGACGCTCCCGGGCGACCGCGTCCGCGTGCAGGTCACGAACCGCAAGCGGGCCTACGGCGAGGCACGGGTGCTCGAGCTCGTGACCCCGAGCCCGGACCGCATCGACCCCGTCGCGGACCACCCGGGCGTCGCCTGGCAGGTCCTGCCGTACGAGAAGCAGCTCGCGATCAAGGCCGAGCAGGTCGAGGACGCGCTACGCCGCATCGGCCACCTCGACGGCTTCGAGCTCGAGCCGATCGTCGCCGCGGAGGCGCAGTGGGGCTACCGCAACAAGCTCGAGTACTCCTTCGGCACCGCCCCGGACGGGAGCCTCGTCTGCGGCTTCCACGCCCCAGGCTCGTGGGAGGACATCGTCGACGGCGTCTCGCTCCTCGGCTCGGACCGCCTCGCCGCCGCGCGCGAGCAGGTCCTCGCGTTCTGCCGGGAGCAGAACCTGGGCGCGTACGACCGCCGCGAGCAGAAGGGCTTCCTCCGCAACCTCGTGCTCCGCGAGGCCCGCCGCACGGGCGAGCTGCAGGTCCGCCTCGTCACCTCCCGCGGCGAGCTCGACACGGCAGCGTTCGCCGCGGCCGTCGAGGCGACCTCGCTCGTCTGGACCCAGATCGACCAGGTCGGCGAGACGACCCAGGGCGGCTTCTCGGAGCTCGTCGACGGGCGCGAGACGATCACGGAGCAGCTCGGCGGGCTCGACTTCGCGATCAGCTCCGAGGCGTTCTTCCAGACGAACACGGAGATGGCCGAGCGGCTCTACGGCGTCGCGATCGAGTACGCGGACCTCAAGGGCTGGGAGCGCGTCTACGACCTGTTCTGCGGCATCGGGACCATCGGCCTGAGCCTCGCGCGCCGCGCAGGCGAGGTGTGGGGGCTCGAGGTGATCGAGCCCGCGGTCGCCGACGCGATCGGCAACGCGCGCCGCAACGAGATCGAGAACGCGAAGTTCTTCGCGGGCGACGTGCGGCTCGCGCTCCGCGAGCTCGTCGAGACCGCCGGTCGTCCCGACGTGCTCGTGGTGGACCCGCCGCGCGCGGGTCTCTCGCAGAAGGTGGTGCGCCGCATCATCGAGGCGAACCCGAAGAAGATCGTGTACGTGTCGTGCAACCCGACGACGCTCGCGCCCAACGCGGCGCAGCTCGTCGAGGCCGGCTACGAGCTCAAGAAGGTCCGGCCCGTCGACATGTTCCCGCAGACCCCGCACATCGAGTGCGTCGCGCTGCTCGAGCGCACGGGTCAGCCCCAGCCGCCGGCGTAGGTCTCGATACCGGGTGTAGGACTCGACCCGCCCGCGGTCAGGCGCGGATGGCGTTCTCGGCGTCGCGTGCCTGGCGCAGCCAGTCCGCGAACAGCTCCGGGTCGACCTCGTCGACGGCGCGGAGTTTCACCGCCGCCATCTGCTGCGCACCGCTCGGCACGAGCCGCCCGCTCGGGTCCGTGACCTGCGAGCCGCGCCAGAGCGCGAGGGTCACATGCCGCGTGTACGCCTTGACGAGGACCGCGGGCGCCTTCCCGAGCTTCCAGGTCGGGTGCCCGTGCCACAGCGAGGGCCGCGCCTCGGGCAGCGCCTCGCCGACCAGCACGGCGAGGGCGTGCCCGATGTCGCAGACCGGCTGGGGCTGCGCGCTCAGGTACTCCTCGACGGACTTGAACCTATGCGGCGGCAAGGCCGATCGGGCAGGAGACGCCCGTCCCGCTCATGGAGCAGTAGCCGTTCGGGACCTTGTGGAGGTACTGCTGATGCGGGTCCTCGGCGTAGAAGAAGTCGCCCGCGGGCTTGATCTCCGTGGTGATCTCGCCGTGGCCCGCCGCGGTCAGCTTCTCCTGGTAGAGCGCGCGGGAGGCCTCGGCGGCCGCGAGCTGCGCGTCGGAGTGCGTGTACACCGCGGAGCGGTAGGTCGTGCCGACGTCGTTGCCCTGCGCCATGTACTGCGTCGGGTCGTGCGCCTCCCAGAAGCTCTTGAGCAGATCCTCGTAGGAGAGCTCCTGCGGGTCGAAGACGACGAGCACGGTCTCCGCGTGCCCCGACTTGTTCGTGCACGTCTCCTCGTACGTCGGGTTCGGCGTGTAGCCGCCCGAGTAGCCGGCCGCCGTCGTGTAGATGCCCGGGAGGCCCCAGAAGGAGCGCTCGGCGCCCCAGAAGCAGCCCATGCCGAACTCCGCGACCTCGAGGCCGTCGGGGAACGGGCCCTTGAGCGGGGTGCCGAACACGGCGTGGCGGTTCGTCAACGGCAGCGGCTCGGGGCGCCCCGGGAGGGCGTCCTGCGGCGCGACCATCTCCGTCTTGTTGCCGAACGGGAACATGACCACAGGGTAGTGGTCACTTCAGGGGGTCATGGCCCCAGTTCATGAGGCTGTACCGCCACTTGGAGTGCTCCGCGTCGTCGTCCGGCCCACCCTGCGCGAGGTGCCGCTTGATGTAGCCGACGACCTTCGCCTTGTGCTCCTCGTCGGCGTCGGTGAGGTCGGCCTGCTTCTTGCGCTTGATCTCGACGATGCGGCGTCCGGAGGCGTGGCCCGTGGACTCGCCGTTGCCGGAGGACTTCTGCCCGACGGCCTTCGACTCGTCCGTCCCGAGGAAGTCCTCGAGCTCCTTCGGGGTCATGTTGACCAGGTCGTCGAACTCGTCCGCGGCGCTCACGTCTTCTTGAGCGCGCTCGGCTTGTGCACGGCCTCGCCGCCGGACTTGTCGCTCTTGACGAGGTACTGGGGGTCGTCCTTGGACGCCTTGACCTTGCGGCCCGCCGCCTCGTTCTCCTCCTCCTTGGTGATCTTCTTCTCGACCTTCCCGGGGACCTTGTTGCCGTGGGAGGACCACTCGACGTGGTCGCCCTTCTTCAACTCCTTGTCGTCACTCATGCTTCCGGGCGTACCCATACCCTGCGCCCATGCGCGCAGCGACGATCCGTGACGGCGAAGTTGGCGTGGAGGAGCACCCCGACCCGGAGGCGGGCGCGGGCGAGGTGCTCGTCCGGGTCCGCGCGGCCGGGCTGAACGGTGCGGACATCCTCCAGCGCAAGGGCGGCTACCCGGCACCTCCCGGCTCCCCGGCGGACATCCCCGGCCTGGAGCTCGCCGGGGAGGTCGTGGCGCTCGGCGCGGGCGCGGAGCGCTTCGCCCTGGGCGACCGCGTCATGGCGATCGTCGGTGGCGGCGGGCAGGCCGAGCTCTGCCCCGTGCACGAGCGCCAGCTCATGCCGGTGCCCGAAGGGCTCGACTGGGTCGCGGCCGGCGGGCTGCCCGAGGTCTTCACGACGGCGCACGACGCCCTCTTCACCCAGGGCCTGCTCAAGCCGGGGGAGCGCCTGCTCGTGCACGGGGCCGCGGGCGGGGTCGGGACCGCGGCGGTGCAGCTCGCGCGGCGTGCGGGGGCGCACGTGACCGCGACGGTGCGGGATCCCGAGCGCCGCCAGGCCGTGGGGGAGCTCGGCGCGCACGACGTGATCGCGCCCGAGGGCTTCGAGGACGCGGGCCCGTTCGACGTCGTGCTCGAGCTCGTGGGCGCGCCCAACCTCCCGGGGGACCTCAAGGCGCTCCGCACGGGCGGCCGCATCGTCGTCATCGGCGTCGGCGCGGGCTTCAAGGCCGAGGTGAACCTGCTGCAGCTCATGGGCAAGCGCGCGACGCTCCGCGCCTCCACGCTGCGCGCGCGGCCGCTCGAGGAGAAGGCCGCGACGGCGCGCGCGCTCGAGGCGCAGGTGCTCCCGGGGATCGCGGACGCGACGCTCACCGTGCCGATCGCGGACACGTTCGGGCTCGATCGCGTGCGCGACGCCTACGAGCGCTTCGTCGCGGGCGGGAAGCTCGGGAAGGTCGTCCTCGAGGTGGGCTGAGGTCCGCGCACCTCGGGGCGGCGGGGGCGTTGCCGGAGCATGGACTGCCCGGGCCGTCGCTGCCCGTCGCGCTGCTCGCCTCGCCGACGGGTCGCTCGATGGCGCCGTCGGCGCGGGGGCCGCGCTCGGACCCGGCATCGCGCTCGTCCCGATACGCGACGGCCGCCATCGGGTGCTCGCGGAGTCCGAGGTCCCCGCGGGTCCGTCGCCCGCCTCCGCCCACCCACCGAAAGGGGCCTGACCCCTTTCAGACGGTGGCGTTGCGGAAGTGCGCAGCACTGCGGAGGACCGCGCAGCGGGCGGAGGCACCCGGATGCGGTGCATCGGGTACAAGGAGGTCCGTGCTCCGCGCTCTCGCCCTGACGACCACGGCCACGGGGCTCCTAGCGTTCGCCGTCCCGCCCGCCGGGGCGGAGACGCTGCCGCGGGAGCTTCCGCCGGTGGTGGAGCTGCGCGCGGCGCCCGGGCAGCAGTGGCTGCTCGGCGTGCGCGGGGCGGAGGGCGC
>JAOPZO010000142.1 GCA_025964065.1 Solirubrobacterales bacterium
CCTCACCCCGGGTTCGTCGACCCAGGGGTCCGGCACGCCGTCCTCCGGGGGGCCCGCCGCGGGCCCGGAGCCGTCGACGCCCGCCGCGCCCGTGACCAAGCCGGTCCGCGAGACCGGGAAGACCGTCGGGAGCGCCGTGTCCGGGCTCGGCGGGTCGCTCTCCACCGCGGTGGAGCCCGTGGCGCCGCCGCTCGCGCCCGTCCTCGGGGAGACGACGAAGGTCGTCGACCACAACGTGGCGGCCGCGACCGCGGCGGTCGCCGGCCTGCTCGACGGGCTCGCGGGCGGGACCCGGCCCTAGCGGGTCAGCAGGGCGGGCTGCTCGAGCAGCTCGCGGACGCGGCGCAGGAGGCGCCCGGCGTCGGGCGCGTGCAGGATGCGGTGGTCGCAGGTGAGCGTGAGCTCGACGACGTGGCGGGCGACCACGGCGCCGTCGCGGACCACGGCGCGCGGCTCCACGGTGCCCATCGCCAGTGCGGCGGCCTGGGGCTGGCTCACGAGGCCGGCGAAGTGGCGGACCCCGAACTCGGCGAGGCTCGACAGGGTCGCGGTCGCGCCGCTCACCTCCGGGTTGGTGAGCTGCCCCTCGCGTGCGCGGCGCGCCAGGACGGCGGTGTCGGCGGCGATCGCCGCGAGGTCCTTCTCGTCCGCGTCGAAGACGACGGGGAACGCGGTGCTGCCCGGGGCGGGCACCGCCAGCCCGACGTTCACGCGCGGGTAGCGCTCGAAGCGGGCGTCGCGGTAGGCGCCGTTGGCGCGTGGCGCCTCGCGCAGCGCGAGCGCGAACGCCTTCAGGGCGAGGTCCTCGAAGGTCGGCGTGGGGGTGGGCAGCTCGGCCCGGAGCGCGACCGCGGCCTCCATGTCGGCCTCGGTCGTCAGGGTCAGGTCCGGCACCGTGGCGCGCGACTCGGCGACGCGGCGGGCGTGCTGGGTCTGCGCCCGCGTGGGCTCCTCGACGGTCGGCTCGCCCTTGACGGTGCCGGTGTCGGCGGGGCGGACGATCGAGGGTTCGGCCATGGGCGCGGACAGTAGCCGCTCGACCGGGTCGCCCTCGGCCGGTGCCAGGCCCGGCGCGCCATCCCTGGCACGCCGGGCTCAGCTCCGCATCGTCGGCGAAGGGGGCCACGCCGACGACACGCCGCACTCGGAAATCACCCCGACAGTGTCCGGTGCGATGCGTGTCACCACCGAGGTGGCGACACCGAGAAGGATCGGCGTTCGGGGCCGATCCCTCATCGGGAGTCTGCACATGGCGCAGGACGATTGGAGGGCTCCTTCGGGGGGAGGTGCACGTCGTGCGAAGGCACGATGGTCAGCGGTGGTCAGCACCGTCAGTACCCGCACCGGACGCTTCGGCGTGGCCGGCGGGCCGCCCGGGCACGTACACGGGAGATGCTCCGCTACGAGGCCCGCTCCGCCGCCGACCCCGCCACGGCCTGGTCCCTCGTCTCCGAGCCCGAGCGCTGGCACGAGTGGTCCCCGCACGTCCGGGGCGCCTGGGGGCTCGGCGAGCCCGAGGTCCGGCGCGGGGCGCGCGGTGCAGCGCGCCTCCTGTGGGTCGTCCCGGTGCCCGCGAAGGTCACCGCGGTGAGCGAGGGGCGCTCCTGGACCTGGGCGGTCGGCCCGATGGAGCTCGACCACCGCGTGCACCCCGACGGCGCCGGCGGCTCCATCGTGGGCGTCGACATCCGCGCCGCGCCCGCCGTCGAGCTGGTGCTGCGCGTGACGTACGGGCCGGTGGTGGCGCTCATGGTCAAGAACCTCGCCCGCGTGGCGGGGCAGAAGGCGCTCGGCCGCTAGGGGACCTCGACCGCGCCCCACTTCGAGAGGAGCTCGTCGCGCTCCATCCCGCCCAGGTCCGCGCGGAGGGCGCGCACGAAGCGCCGGGCGGCGACGGAGGGCACGTCCCAGAAGAGGACCACCTCACCCGAGTCGAGCTCCACGACCTCGACCTGGTCGCTCTTGGGCGCGGGCTGCAGGAACGCGGGTACGCGCGAGCCGCGCCGGTGGACCACGGCGAGGTCGCGGGCGGCCGGGGTCATCCCCGGCCCGGCGGGATGACGGTGAGGAGCTCGACGACGTCGGCCTCCGGCGCCTCCTCCGGCACGACGCCGTGCGCCCGGAGGTGCGCGGCGGCGGCGTCGAGGCCGGCGTCGCCCTCGAAGAGCTGCCCGAGCGCGAAGACGGCGGGGGCGCGTGTGACGCCGCGCTCGCGCGCGAGCGCCGTCGCCGCGTCGAGCGCGCGGCGGGTGCCGCGGGTCTCGAGCGCCTTCAGGACCGAGCGCGGGTGCAGCTCGCAGGCCGAGCCGGCGATGAGGACGTTGTCGAGGTTCGAGAGGTCGCGGGCGCCGTTGTACGCCTGGCGCAGCGCGGCCTGCAGGAACGCGACGGTGCGGCCCGTGGACTTCGCGAACGTCGCGGCGAGATTCGCCTGCTCCGCGTCGAACGGGACGGTCGCGGGCGCCTTGACCGCCTGGTGCCCGCGGGCTGCGGCCCTCGCCGCGAGCGCGTCGAGGTCCACGTCCGCGGGGAGGCCGAGGTGCACCGGGATCCACTCCGTGGCGACCGGCATCACCTGGAGCGCGCGCTCGGCGGCGAGCAGCGACTCCGGGTGGCCGACGTCCAGGTAGAGGACCGGGTGGTCAGCCGTGGACGAGCCAGCCGTCGGCGGCACGCGCGGCCTCCATGACGCCCTCGGAGAGCGTGGGGTGGCCGTGGACCATGCGGGCGACCTCGGCGTACCCGCCCTCCATCGCCCGCACGTTCACGAGCTCCTGGATCATCTCGGTCGACTTCGCGCCGACGATGTGGCCGCCGAGCAGCTCGCCGTACTTCTTCTCGCCGATGATCTTGATGACGCCCGTGCGGTCGCCGTAGACCGTGCCGGCGCCGACGGCGCCGTACTGGACCTTGCCGACGACGACGTCGTAGCCCTGCTCGCGCGCCTGGGCCTCGGTGAGGCCGAAGGAGGCGACGTTCGGCTTGCAGAACGTCGCGCGCGGGATGTCGGGGTAGGAGATCGGGTGGGTCTTGTCGCCGTGGATGGCCTCGGCGGCGATGACGCCCTCGTCGGATGCCTTGTGGGCGAGCGCGGGCCCGGGGACGATGTCGCCGATGGCGTAGACGCGCTCCTTCGAGGTCATCTGCGTGCCGTCGACCTCGATGAGGCCCGCTTCGGTGAGCTCGATGCCGGCGTCGGCCAGGCCGAGGCCCTCGACGTCCGGGCCGCGGCCCGCGGCGATCACGAGGTAGTCGGCCTCGCCGGGGGTGCCGCCGTAAGTGAAGGTGACCTTGTCGTCCTGGGTCTGGACGTCCTCGACGAACGTCTTCGTCCTGACCGCGATGCCCTGCTTCTTGAAGCCGCGCTCGGCGACCTTCGAGATGTCGGCGTCCTCGCTCGGGAGCACGCGGTCGAGGCCCTCGAAGAGCTGGACCTCGACGCCGAGGCGGGCGTAGGCCGAGGCGATCTCCGCGCCGGACGCGCCCGCGCCGACGACGGCGAGCGAGGCGGGCAGCTCCTCGAGCGCCCACGCCTCCTCGGTCCCGATGACCCGGCCGCCGAACTGCGTCCCGGGGATCGGCCTGCCGACGGAGCCCGTGGCGAGGATGACCCCCTTGTTCACGGTGATGAGCTGTCCCTCGACCTCGACGTTGCCGTCGGCGGTGAGCTTCGCGAAGCCCTCGATGACGTCGATGCCGTTCTTCTTCATCAGGCCGGAGACGCCGCTCGTGAGCGTGTCCACGACCTTCTTGCGGCGCTCGCCGACCTCGCCGAAGTCGACCGTGGGCTCCGAGACGTGGATGCCGAAGTCGCCCGCCTCGCGGACCTCGGAGAGGATGTCGGCGACGCGGAGGACGGCCTTCGCGGGGATGCAGGCGACGTTCAGGCAGCGGCCGCCGATGTCGCCCTTCTCGACGACGGCGGTCGACATCCCGAGCTGCGCCGAGCGGATCGCGGCGACGTAGCCGCCCGGTCCGGATCCGATGACGATGCAGTCGTACGCGCTCTGGGACATGGATTCGAGCCTATCGCTCAGGCGCGATCGGCCCTCGGGCGCTGCGGCATCTGGATCCGGGCCATCGCGCGGATGAGCTTCCAGAAGAAGGTGCCGCACACCGCGACGACCGCCACGGCGATGAGCGCGCCCTTGATCGAGCTCGCGACGAGCAGCGACAGCGCGCCGAACGCGGCGGTCACGCCCATCAGGACCTCGAAGCCCATGACGGCCCAGTACTGCGCGCGCCACATGCCGGCGGCGCACACGAGCAGCACCGCGCCCTGGACGACGGCACTGCCCGCGCCCCCGCCCGCGACGCGGACGCCGGCGGCGTAGAGGACGACGTTGGAGAGGCCGAGGACGAGCGCGAAGAGCGCCGCGTAGGTGACCCACTGCGGGCGCTGGCCCGGGCCGAGCGGCTCCAGGGTGTCGCGGACGGCCTGGTTCTTCGCCTCGGTCTTCGCGGCGCGGGAGGAGGGGGCGGGGCGTACGGCGCTCCCGCCGGGGGTGGGCTTGCGGCGCTTGCGGCTACGCGAGGCCAACGGGGGCCTCCAGGAGCGCGGCCTTCAGGGTGGCGGCGGCCTGCGCGGGATCGGGCGCCTCGACGAGCGCGCGCACGACGACGATCCGCCGCGCTCCGGCCTCGACGACGTCGCGGACGTTCGTGGTGTCGATGCCGCCGATGGCGAACCAGGGGCGGTCGCGGGCGGCCCGGGCGGCGTGGGCGACGTAGGCGATCCCGGCGGCGGCGCGGCCCGGTTTCGTCGGGGTCGCCCACACGGGGCCGACCGCGACGTAGTCCGCCTCGGCCGGCGCGCTGGCGAGCTGCTCGGGCGCGTGGGTGGAGAGCCCGACGATGCGCTCGGGGCCCACGGCGGCGCGCACGTCGGCGACGGGCGTGTCGTCCTGCCCGACGTGCACGCCGTCGGCGCCGGCCGCGAGCGCCAGGTCGGGGCGGTCGTTGACGAGGAACGGGACGCCCGCGGCGGCGCAGGCCTCGCGCATCCAGGCGGCCTCGCGGAGGACGGCGGCGTCCCCCGCGTCCTTCATCCGGAGCTGGACGAGGTCGACGCCGCCGTCGAGCAGCGCCTGCAGCCGCCCCGGCTCCAGCGCGGGGGTCACGAGGTAGAGGCGGGCATCCGCGAGCACCCCTGCAGTGTCGCAAGCGCCCGTGCCGTGCGTGACGCCGCCCGCCGAGCGCGACCCGGCCCACTCGTCGC
>JAOPZO010000158.1 GCA_025964065.1 Solirubrobacterales bacterium
GATGATGCTCACGAGCTGGCGTGGTCAGCAGTTCACGACCCCGGCCGAGCTCGTGGCCGCGGTCCGGGCAGGGGAGGTGCGGCACCTCCTGCTCGACGAGGTGGGCTGCAGGACCCCTAGGGCAGCCTCGTGCACGCCCGTCGTGAGATGGGCGCTCGCCCACGCCACGGACGTCTCGGCGCGCGCCGGTCTGGGCACCGGTCTGCTCCTCCTGGAGTTGCACGCCTGACGTGAGCGGGCCGCGGCGTGCTCACGGTGTCCGCGCATCGGCGACCTCGAGGAAGAGGGTCACCACGGGACGGGCGCCGGCACGGGTCACCGTGAGCCGCCCGCCCTCGGCTTCCGCCAACGACCTCGCAAGCGCAAGTCCGATGCCGTGGCCGCTCGCGTCCGGAGAGCGCCGCAGGAACGCGCGCTCGGCGTCGCCGCCGAACCCGGGCCCCTCGTCGCCCACCTGCAGCTCCAGCCAGCGGTCTCCCAACCGCTCGGTCGCGACGGTCACCGCCCCCTCCCCGTGCCGCTCGGCGTTGGAGAGCAGCACGTCGAGGATCTCGTCCAGGACGACCGGCGCGATCGCCACGTCCGGCGCCCCGGGGTCGCGGACGTGCAGCGGCCTTCCACGGGCGGCCAGTCGACCACGCCAGCGTTCCTCGAGGGCGGCGAGGCGTGGTTCGACCCGCGCGCGGCGGGCGAGTCCGGGGATGTCGCGGCGGACCGCGAGGAGCGTGTCGATCGTCTGCTGCAGGCGGTCCGCCTGCGCAACCGCGCTGTCGAGTCCCGGGGCGGCAGGATGCTCGAGCTGAAAACCCTCCAACTCGAGCCGGAGCGCCGCGAGCGGCGTGCGCAGCTGGTGCGAGGCGTCGGCCGCGAAGGTCCGCTCGTGGTCGAGCAGCTGCTGGAGGCGTTCCGCCGTCTGGTCGAGCGCCTCGGCCACCGCGTCCGGCTCCCGGATTCCCGACCGTGAGGCCCGCGCGGTGAAATCGCCGTCGCCAAGCCGACGCGCGGCGTCCGCCAGGCTCTCGACCGGCCCCGCGAGCCGGATCGCCAACACCCGCGCTGCGAGCCACGCCGCCAGCAGGAGTCCGGCGGCAATCGCTGCCAGGACGCCCCACGTCCTGCGGATCCGCGCCTGCAGCTCGTCGTCGTCGCGCTCCGCGCGCAGCGCTCCGCTGGCCTGCTCGCTCGTGATCAACGCCGCCGCCGCCACGAGCTTGCCGCCTCGCTGCGCCGAGACGGGTCGCGAGCGCCGCAGGCTCTCCGCGGTCAGCGAATCGCTGCGCGCCGGCCCGCGCCCCGCGATCCTGCGGCCCTGCAGGTCGTAGACCGCGATGCGGTCGGTCGACGGCGGCAGCTCCACGGGATCACCGGCGCCGGGGGCGACGTCGACCTGGCGCGTGGCGGCGACCGTGTCACGCTGCAGGCGCAGCAGCGCGTCGTCGCGGTAGGTGCGCTGAACGACGACTGCGAGCGGGAGTGCGAAGGCCCCGATGGCGGCCGCGGCCACGCCGGCGATCGCCCACACGAGACGGCGCCTCACGAGGCCTCGAAGCGGTACCCGACGTTCCGCAGCGTGGTGACCGCCGACGCACCGAGCTTGCGGCGCAGCGACAGGACGTGGGTGTCCAGCGTCTTCGTCGCGCCCGCCCAGTCGGTGTCCCAGACCTCCCGCATGATCCGCTCGCGGGTCACGACCCGGCCGGCCTCCTCGACGAGGAGGGCGAGCAGGTCGAACTCCTTCGGGCGCAGCGCCAGCTCCTGCCCGTCGTGGTGCGCGCGGCGGGCGGCCCGGTCGATCCGCACCCCGCCCGCCTCCACGGCGATGACCTCCTCCGCAGGCGGTCGATCTCTCACCCGGCGCAGGTGCGCGCGGATGCGGGCGAGCAGCTCGGACAGCTTGAACGGCTTGACGAGGTAGTCGTCCGCGCCCGCGTCCAGGCCCGCGACCACGTCGAGCTCGTGGTTGCGCGCAGTGAGCATGAGGATGACGAGCTCGGGGCGGGCGGCTCGAAGATGGCGGCAGACATCGAGGCCGTCCATGTCGGGTAGGCCGAGGTCGAGGATCACGAGGCCGACGGGCGGCGTGGCCGCGGTGATGCCGGCGCGGCCGTGCCCAGCGCGCCGGACGTCGTAGCCATGCGCGCCGAGAACCCGCACGAGCCCGGTGGCGATGGGGTCGTCGTCCTCGATGACCAAGATGGCCGGAAGCTCCATGGCGGAGCGACCGTAGCGGGAGGCCGCGGCGCCGGCGCGGGTTTTGACCGGGCGTTGACCTGGCGCGGACGTGGCGAGGACCTCTCGCGCCTACGGTCGCCGCCATGCCCTTCCGCTCGATCGTTCCCGTCGTCGCCGTCGTGCTGGCGGCCGTCGCCGCCGCCGGCTGCGGGTCGTCCTCGGCCCCGCCCGCAGGCACCGGCTCCGCCCCTGCGGCAGCGACCGGCGTCGATCCCAACGCGCCGGAAGTCAGCCCCGCCGGCGACATCCCGGACAACCAAGCATTCGTGGCGTTCGCGCCGAGGGGCGCTGGATTCTCGGTGAAGGTCCCCGAGGGCTGGTCGCGCACGACCGCCGGTGACGCGACCACGTTCACCGACAAGCTCAACGCGATCCGCATCGAGAGCCACCCGGCCCAGGGAGCGCTCACCGCTGCCACCGCCACCGCCGGCGCGGTGCCGCAGCTGGCCACGTCGGTCGAGGGGTTCGCCTCGCCGAAGGTCTCGACCGTCACGCGGAGCTCCGGGCGCGCGGTCCTGATCACCTACCTCGCCGCTGCCCGACCCAACGCGGTGACCGGGAAGGCGGGGACCGACGCGGTCGAGCGCTACTCGTTCTTCCGTGGCGGCACCGAGCTCGTGCTCACGCTCTCCGGGCCGAAGGGGGCGGACAACGTCGACCCGTGGAGAATCGTGACCGACTCGGTGAGGTGGGGGGGATGAGCACCGCCCTCCGGGCGCGAAGCCTCTACCGCTTCTTCCACGCCGGGGACGACGAGACGCTCGCCCTCCGCGGGGTCGACCTCGACGTGCAGGCGGGCGAGGTCGTTGCGATCAGCGGCCCCTCCGGCTCGGGGAAGTCCACGCTGCTCAGCTGCCTCGCCGGCCTCGACGAGCCGGACGGCGGCGACGTGCTTCTGTGCGGCGAGAGGCTCAGCCGCCGCACCGAGGAGCAGCGTGCCCGGCTGCGCTCCAGGCACGTGGGCGTCCTCTTCCAGCAGCAGAACCTCGTCGCGCACCTGAGCGTGCGCGACAACGTCGCGCTGGCGCGACGACTGTCCGCCCAGCGTGGCCCGGCGGACCCGGGGCTGCTCGAACGCGTCGGGATCGCCGGCCGCGCCCGCGCCCGGCCGACGCAGCTCTCCGGCGGCGAGCTGGCCCGAGCAGGCCTCGCCGTCGCCCTGGCGAATGCGCCCGAGGTCCTCCTCGCCGACGAGCCCA
>JAOPZO010000264.1 GCA_025964065.1 Solirubrobacterales bacterium
AGGCCGAGGAGCCTGCGGCGCCCAAGGCCGAGGAGCCGGCGGCCGCCAAGGCCGAGGAGCCCGCGGCTGCAAAGGCCGAGGAGCCTGCGGCTGCAAAGGCCGAGGAGCCTGCGGCTGCAAAGGCCGAGGAGTCGACCCCGGCCCCGGCCGACGCGCCCGCACCGGCCAAGGCCGAGGAGCCCGCGGCCTCCTAGCAGTTCTGCTGCACCGGGGGCGCGACGGCGTCGCGCTCCCGGAGCGGCTACCATCCGGCGTCGCCATGCCGAAGATGAAGACCCATTCGGGTGCCAAGAAGCGCTTCAAGCTCACTGCGAGCGGCAAGGTCAAGGCGCGTCACGCCAAGACCAGCCACATCCTGGAGAAGAAGTCCGCCAAGAAGAAGCGCTACCTCGGGAACGACCTCGTTCTCTGTGACCAGGACGCCAAGCGCGTCAAGAAGCTGCTGGGAGCCAAGAGCAAGTGACCCGCGTCAAGCGTTCCGTCCACGCGAAGAAGAAGCGTCGCTCCGTCCTGGAGCAGACCAAGGGCTTCCGTGGCCAGGCCAACTCGAACTACAAGCGCGCGAAGGAGGCCCTCCTCAAGGCGGACTCCTACGCCTACCGCGATCGCCGCAACCGCAAGCGCGACTTCCGCAAGCTGTGGATCACGCGCATCAACGCCGCGGCGCGGCTGAACGGCATGCCGTACGGCCAGTTCATGCACGGCCTGAAGCTGGCCGAGGTGGAGCTCGACCGCAAGGTCCTCGCCGACATCGCCGTGCGCGACGCCGAGACCTTCACGCGATTCGTCGAGGTCTCGCGAGAGGCCATCGCGAACAAGCCCGTCAAGGAGCCCGTCGCCGCGTAGGCAGCACCCCTTCGCACCACTGCAGCACCGGGCGTCGCTCCTCTCGCAGGACCGGCGCCCTTCTTGTGCCACGAACGATGATCACCTCAGCCCAGAACCCGCTCCTCAAGGAGATCAAGCGCCTCCAGCGCAAGCGCGAGGGTGGACGCTTCGTGGCCGAGGGCGAGGACCTCGTGGCGGCGGCGGACGCCGCGGGCTGGCGGGCCGTGCACCGGCTCGAGGCCGGGATCGACGTCGAGCCGGCGCTCCTCGACGGCGTGAGCGCGCTCGGCTCGGGCACCCGGGTGCTCGCGGTCTACGAGCAGCGCTGGGCGGAGGCCCCCGTCGGGCCGCTCGCGCTCTACCTCCACGGGGTCGGCGACCCCGGCAACGTCGGGACGATCCTGCGCGGCGCGCTCGCGTTCGGCGCGGGAAGCGTCGTGCTCGGCCCGGGCTGCGCCGACCCCTACGGCGGCAAGGCGGTGCGCGCCTCGATGGGCGCGCTCTTCTCCGTCCCGGTGGTCCGCGCCGCGCTCGGGGACTGCCCCGCGCCGCGGATCGCCCTCGTGGCGCGCGAGGGCGCGGTCCTGCGCGGGACGGACGGCGCCGGGACCCTGGTGGTCGGCGCGGAGCGCACCGGCCTGCCCGACGAGGTCGTCGCGGGCTGCGAGGCCGTGGCGCACATCCCCATCGCGGGGGAGTCGCTCAACGCGGCGATGGCGGCCACGGTCGCCCTGTACGAGTTCACGAAGAGGTTGGAGCCCTAGTGCAAGTGCTTGAGCGCATCGACGAGCTGCGAAGCGAGGCCGAGCAGGCCGTCGCCGCCGCGACCGACACGGCCGCCCTCGAGGAGCTGCGCGTGCGGTTCCTCGGCCGCAAGGCGGAGCTGCCGAACCTGCTGCGCGGCGTCGCGCAGCTCGAGCCCGCCGTCCGGGGCCAGGTCGGAAAGGCCGCGAACCAGGCGCGCCAGGCCGTCGAGGCGCTCATCGAGGAGCGCGTGGGCGCCCTGGGCACGAGCGAGCTCGACGCGCAGCTGCTCGCGGACCGCGTCGACGTCACGCTCCCGGGCTCGCCGGCTCGGCCCGTCGGCCGGCTCCACCTCCTCACCGCGACCCGCCGCGAGATCGAGGACGTCTTCCTCGGCCTCGGCTTCTCCGTCGTGGAGGGCCCCGAGGTCGACTCGGTCGTCAACAACTTCGACAAGCTCAACCACGACCCGGCGCACCCCGCGCGCTCGCTGAGCGACACGTTCTACGTCTCCGAGGACGTGGTGCTCCGCACGCACACGAGCCCGATGCAGGTGCGCTCGATGGAGCTGCAGCCGCCGCCCATCGCGATCATCGTGCCCGGCCGCGTGTACCGCCGCGACTCCGACGCGACGCACACGCCGCAGTTCCACCAGGTCGAGGGCCTGTGGATCGACGAGGACGTGACGCTCGCCGACCTCAAGGGCGTGCTGCTCGCGTTCTCCCGCGCGATCTTCGGCCCGGACCGCGAGGTCCGCCTGCGGCCGCACTTCTTCCCGTTCACCGAGCCCTCGGTCGAGGTCGACGTGAGCTGCTTCCAGTGCGGCGGCACGGGCGCCCTCCCGCGGACGGGCGCGCGCTGCAACCTCTGCAAGGGCACGGGCTGGCTCGAGATCCTCGGCTCGGGGATGGTCGACCCGAACGTCCTCGCCGGCGTCCAGGCCAACGACTACGACCCCGAGCGCTGGCAGGGCTTCGCGTTCGGGATGGGGATCGAGCGCATCGCGATGCTGAAGCACGGCTTCCCGGACCTCCGGCAGCTCTACGACAACGACCGGCGCTTCCTGGGGCAGTTCGGATGAGGGTCCCGATCAGCTGGCTCCACGAGCACGTCGTCCCCGAGCTCGGGCTGCGCGAGCTCGCGTTCCGCCTCGCGATGACGGGCACCGAGGTCGACCGGATCCACCACCACGGCGTCGACGCGGTCGAGCACTTCGTCGTCGGCAGGGTGCTCACGTGCGAGCAGCACCCCGACGCCGATCGCCTCAAGGTCTGCTCCGTCGACGTCGGAGCCGGGGAGCCGCAGCCCATCGTGTGCGGCGCGAAGAACGTCGCGGCGGGCCAGACCGTCGCGGTCGCGCGCCCGGGCTCGGTCATGCCGGACGGCACGAAGCTCAAGGCGAGCAAGCTCCGCGGCGTCATGAGCAACGGGATGATCTGCTCCGAGGACGAGCTCTCGCTCGCCTCGGACCGCGCCGGCGGCATCTACGTCTTCGACGCGGAGCATGCGCCGGGCACCCCGCTCGCCGACGTCCTGCCGATCTCCGACGAGGTGCTCGAGCTCGAGATCACGCCGAACCGGCCCGACTGCCTCGGCGTCTACGGCGTCGCCCGCGAGGCGCACGCCGCGACGGGCGCGCCGCTCGGCCCACCGCCGTGGCAGGAGGACCCGGGCTCCGCCGGGCCCGTCGACCCGGCGCTCGCCTCGGTCACGGTGGAGACGGAGCGCTGCCTGCGCTTCACCGCACGGGTCTTCGAGGACGTCACGATCGCCCCGTCGCCGCTGTGGCTGCGCGCCCGGCTGCTGGCCGCCGGCCAGCGCCCGATCAACAACGTCGTCGACATCACGAACTACGCGATGCTCCTCACGGGGCAGCCGCTCCACGCGTTCGACCTCGACCGCGTCGCGGGCGGCACGCTCACGGTGCGCGACGCCCGCGCGGGGGAGACCCTCACGACCCTCGACGGCGTCGAGCGCACGCTCGACCCCGACGTCGTCCTCATCGAGGACGCCGACGGCCCGACGTCGATGGCCGGCGTCATGGGCGGCGAGCGCTCCGAGGTGGAGGCGACGACGACCCGGGTGCTGCTCGAGGTCGCGACCTGGGACGGCCCGAACATCAACCGGACGATGGCGAAGTTCAACCTCCGCTCCGAGGCGGGCGCCCGCAACGAGAAGGGCCTCGCGCCCGAGCAGGCGCTCGAGGCGCAGGCCGTCGCGACCCGCCTCATGCTCGAGCTCACGGGCGCGAAGCTCGCCCCGGGCACGATCGACGTGGGAGCGGCGACGACCGAGACGCCGACGTTGCGTCTCCGGGACGCCCGCGTGACCCGCCTGCTCGGCGCGCCCGTCGAGCGCGCGGAGTCGCGGCGGGTGCTCGAGGCGCTCGGCTTCGGCGTCGCGGAGACCGGCGAGGGCCTCGAGGTCACGGTCCCGTCCTTCCGCCGCAACGACGTCACCCGCGAGGCCGACGTGATCGAGGAGGTCGCGCGGCTCTCGGCGCTCGACACGCTCCCGAGCACGCTGCCGGAGAACCGGACGCTCGCCGCCGCGCGCCTCACCCCCTACCAGCGCGGCCGCCGCCGGGCCGAGGACGCGCTCGTCGGCCTCGGGCTCTCCGAGGTCGCGGGCTGGAGCTTCACGAACGTCGAGACGCTCGCGAAGCTCCGCGTGCCGGACCTGCCGCACGTCGAGCTGCTGAATCCCATGTCCGTGGCGCAGGCGATCCTGCGCCCGACGATCCTCGGCTCGCTGCTCGACGTCGCCGCCCACAACGTCGCCCACGGGGCCGGCGAGCTCGCGCTGTTCGAGAGCGCCCCCGTCTACAAGCCGGGCGGCGAGGACGGGCTCGCGGACGAGCACCACGCGCTCGCCGCGCTGCTGCACGGCCCCGTCGCCCCCGGCGACTGGCGCTCGGGAGCCGCGCCCGCCGCGGACTTCTTCGCGGTGAAGGGCGTGCTCGAGCACGTGCTCGCGACGCTCCGGGTCGCGGTGACCTACGCGCCGGCGGAGGACGCCTGGCCGTTCCTGCATCCCGGCCGCAGCGCCGCGGTCAGCGCGGGCGAGGTGCGGGTCGGCTTCGTCGGCGAGGTCCACCCGGCCGTCGCCGCGGCGTGGGACCTCCCGCACACCGCCGCGGTGTTCGCCGTCGACCTCGGCAAGGTCCTCGCGGCCGCCCCCGAGGTCACGACGTACGCCGACCTCACCTCGTTCCCCTCGCTGCGGCTCGACCTCGCGGTCGTCCTGGACGAGGCGGTCCCCGCTGCACGGGTCCTCGAGGTCGTCCGCGCCGCGGGCGGCAACCGGCTCGCCGACGCGCGCGTCTTCGACGTCTACAGCGGAGAGCAGGTGGGGGAGGGCAAGCGCTCGCTCGCGCTGCACCTCGAGTTCCGCGCCGCGGACCAGACGCTCACGGACGCCGACGTGCAGCCCGCCCGCGACAAGGTCGTGAAGAAGCTCGCCTCCGAGCTCGGGGGTGAGCTCCGTGGCTAGCCGGGTCCTCGTCGCCGGCGCCAGCGGCTACGCCGGCGCGCTCGCCGCGCGGCTCGTGCAGCGCCACCCGCGCCTGGAGCTCGCGGCGGTCACCTCGCGCTCCGACGTCGGCAAGCCGCTCCGGGCGCTCTACCCGCACCACCGCGTCGACGCCGTGCTCGAGGAGCTCGACGTCGACGGCGCCCACGGCGAGGTGGACGCGGCGATCGTCGCCTACCCGCACGGCGCCGCGGCGCCCGCGGTCGCGGCGCTCCACGCCCGCGGGGTGAAGGTCATCGACCTCTCCGCCGACTTCCGCATCCGTGACCTGGCGACCTACGAGGACTGGTACGTCCCGCACACCGCGCCCGAGCTGCTCCCGAGCGCCGTCTACGGTCTGCCCGAGCGCTACCGCGACGCGCTCCGCGAGAGCACGCTCGTCGCCAACCCGGGCTGCTTCCCGACCGCCGCGGTCCTCGCGCTCGCGCCGCTGGCCCCGTACCTGACCGACGTCGTCATCGACGCGAAGACGGGCGTCAGCGGCGCCGGGCGCGCGGCGACGGACACGACGCACTTCGTCTCCGTCGACGAGAACGTGAAGCCGTACAAGGTCGGCGCGCACCGCCACACGCCGGAGATCGAGCAGGAGCTCGAGGCCGCCGGCGGCCCGGCGGGCATGGCGATCTCGTTCACGCCGCACCTGCTCCCGCTCGACCAGGGCGAGCTCCTCTCGTGCTACCTGCGGATGGCCGACGGCGCGCCGCCGGCGGTCGAGCTGCTGTCCGCCGCGTACGCCGCCGAGCCGTTCGTGGAGCTCGTCGACGGGCCACCGGGCGTCCGCGACGTCCGCGAGACGAACCTCTGCGCGCTGCACGTCGTGGAGGACGCGCGGACGGGCCGCACGATGGTCTTCGCGGCGATCGACAACCTCTGGAAGGGCACCTCATCGCAGGCGATCCAGAACCTGAACCTCATGCTGGGCTTCCCGGAGGACGAGGGGATCGCATGAGCTTCTTCGCCTCGCGCTGGGTCGACGTCCCGGAGGGCCTTCTCGAGGTGCCGGAGGGCGGCCTGCCCCAGGGCTTCCGGGCTGCGGGCGTGGCCTGCGGCCTGAAGGCCGACGGCGGGCTCGACCTCGGGCTCATGGTCTCCGACCCGCCGGACACGGTGAGCGCGGCGCGCTTCACGCGCTCCGGCGTCCTCGCCGCCCCCGTCCTGGTCACCCAGCAGCACGCGAAGCTCGACGCGATCCGCGTCGTCGCGGCGAACTCCGGCAACGCGAACGCCGCCACGGGCAACCGCGGCCTCGACGAGGCGGCGCGCATGCAGGGCGCCGCCGCGATGGCCGGCCGCGCCAGCACGGAGAACGTCGCGGTCTGCTCCACGGGGGTGATCGGCGTGCAGCTCGACGGCCGCAAGGTCGTGCGCGGCCTGCTCGACGCCTCGGCGAAGCTCGGCCCGGACGACGCCGCCTTCACCGCGGCGATCATGACCACGGACGCCTTCGAGAAGCGCGTGACGCTGCGGCTCGAGCTCTCGGGCGGGCCCGTCCTGCTGAGCGCGCAGGCCAAGGGCGCCGGGATGATCTCGCCCGCGTTCGCGACGATGCTCGCGTTCGTGCAGACCGACGCGGCGCTCGAGGCGACCACGGCCGACCTCCTGCTCGGCGTGTGCGTCAAGCGCTCGTTCGACCGCATCTCCGTCGACGGCCAGCTCTCCACGAACGACACCGTGATCCTGCAGGCCAGCGGCGCCTCCGGCGTCGCCGTGGCCCCGGAGAGCGACGACGAGCTCCTCTTCGGGCAGGCGCTCGACGCGCTCCTGCGCCAGCTCGCGCTCCTCATCGTCAAGGACGGCGAGGGCGCCCGGCGGGTCGGGCGCGTCGTCGTGCGCGGCGGCGACCCGAAGGGCGTGGAGCACGTCGCGAGGGCGATCGCGAACTCCCCGCTCGTGAAGACCGCGCTCTACGGCGGCGACCCGAACTGGGGGCGTATCGCGCAGGCCATCGGCATGGCCCTCCCGTACTCCTCGCCGCTCGTCTACGACATCTCGATCGAGGGGATGCAGGTCACCTCGGCCGGGCAGTCTGTCGATCACGACACCGCCGACCTCGCCGAGCGCGTCTCGCGCCCCGAGGTCGAGTACTGGGTCGGCCTGCCGGGCGACGGCGCGGAGACCGAGGTCTTCTTCTCCGACCTCGGACACGAGTACATCACCATCAACGCGGACTACACGACATGACGCAGCGGCCCATCCGGGATGTCGGGACCCTCCTCGAGGCGCTCCCGTACATCCGTGAGTTCCACGGCAAGACGATCGTCGTGAAGTACGGCGGCGCGGCGATGACCGAGCCGGCCCTGCGCGAGGACTTCGCCCGCGACGTCGTGCTGCTCAAGTACGTCGGGCTGAACCCGGTGGTCGTCCACGGCGGCGGCCCGGACATCACGGACTACATGGAGCGCCTCGGGCTGCCCGTGAAGTTCGTCGGCGGGCTGCGCGTGAGCGATCCGCAGACCGTCGAGATCGCGAAGATGGTCCTCGTCGGCAAGGTGAACAAGGACATCGTGCAGCGCCTCGGGCGCCACGGGCAGGCCGCGGTCGGCCTGAGCGGCGACGACGGCAACCTCTTCCGCGTCTCGCGCCAGAGCGCGCCGGGCGGCGAGGACATCGGCTTCGTCGGGAAGATCGACCGGGTCGACGTCGACGTGCTGAACCACATCGCGCAGGACTACATCCCGGTGATCGCGTCCGTCGGCGCGGACCGCGAGGGCAACTCGTACAACATCAACGCCGACGAGGCCGCGGCCGCCGTCGCGCGGGCGATGGGCGCCTACAAGGTGATGTTCCTCACCGACGTCGAGGGCTGGATGGCCGACCCGAAGGATCCCGCGTCGGTCATCTCCGAGGCGCCGACCGACGCGGTCGAGCACGCGCTCACGGAGATCCACGGCGGGATGCGGCCGAAGCTCCAGGCCTGCGTCGACGCGATCCACGGCGGCGTGACGTTCGCGCACATCGTCGACGGGCGGGTCCCGCACTCGCTGCTGCTCGAGCTGTTCACCGACGCCGGCATCGGCACGAAGATCCGGGCCGCGTCGTGAGCATCGTCGACGACCACCTCACCGCGAACTACGCGCGCTACCCGGTCGCGTTCGCGCGCGGCGAGGGTGCCCGCCTGTGGGACGAGGACGGCAACGAGCACCTGGACTTCCTCGCCGGCATCAGCGTCTCGAACGTGGGTCACTGCCACCCCGCGGTCGTCGCGGCGATCCAGGCGCAGGCCGCGCAGCTCATCCACGTGGGGAACCTCTTCTACACGGAGCCGATGGTCGCGCTCGCCTCGCGCCTGGCCCGCCACTCGCTCGGGGACGGCACCCGCGTCTTCTTCACGAACTCGGGCGCCGAGGCCGTCGAGGCCGCGATCAAGTGCGCGCGCAAGGCGAAGCAGGGCGGCGACGTCGTCTCGCTCAACGGCGCCTTCCACGGCCGCACCTACGGCGCGCTCTCGGCGACGCCGCAGGAGAGCAAGCAGGCGCCGTTCGCGCCGCTCGTGCCCGGGTTCCGCTCCTGCGAGCCGACCGCCGCGGCGATCACGGCCGCGGTCGACGACCGCACCGCCGCGCTGCTGCTCGAGCCCGTGCAGGGCGAGAGCGGCGTGTGGGTGCTCGACGACGACGTGCTCGTCGCGGCCCGCGAGGCCTGCGACCGCCACGGCGCGGCGCTCGTCTTCGACGAGGTCCAGTGCGGCCTCGGGCGGACGGGCAGCTTCTGGGCGTTCGAGCAGACCCCGGTCGTCCCGGACCTCATGACGACGGCCAAGGGCCTCGGCGGCGGGCTGCCGATCGGCGCGCTCATGGCCGGGCCGGCCTACGCCGACGTGTACGCCCCGGGCGACCACGGCTCGACCTTCCCGGGCGGCCCGGTGATCATGGCCGCCGCGCATGCGGTCCTCGACGTCCTGGCCGACGAGGCGCTCCTGGCCCGCGTCCGCGACCTCGGCGAGCACCTGCGGGCCGGCCTGGCCGAGCTCCCGGGGGTCGGCGCGGTGCGCGGCCGCGGGCTCATGAACGCGTTCGACCTCACGGAGGGCGGGGCGCCGGATCTGGTCCGCCGCGCGCTGCTCGAGGAGCGGCTTGTCCTGAACGCCACCGGGCCGGTGACGGTGCGGCTGCTGCCGCCGCTCGTGGTCACCGCGGAGCAGGTCGACGAGGCGCTCGCGCGTCTCACCCGGCTTCTGACCCCCTAGCCGCTGCGCATCGAAGTGCACAAGCGGCACACTCGAGTGCACAAAGGGGTCAGGCCCCTTTCGGTGGCGCGGCGCCTCTCGGTGGCGCGGCGCCTCAGCGGGTCGGCGCC
>JAOPZO010000023.1 GCA_025964065.1 Solirubrobacterales bacterium
CCGCCCCCGCCCCCGCCCCCGCACCCGCTCCCGCGCCGACCCCTGCGCCGCCCGTCGGCGGGATGGACATCGGCGCGCTCAGGGACGTCTGGCCCGCGGTGCTCGACACGCTGAAGGAGCAGAACCAGCTCCTGCACAGCGTCATCGCGGCCGCCCTTCCGCGTGCGCTCGACGGCCACGACCTGACGCTCGCGTACGATCCCGGCCAGGCGTTCCTGCGCCGCAAGGCCGAGACCGCCCCGAACCGGGCTGCGCTCGCGGAGGCCGTCCGCACGCTCGCGGGCTTCCAGCCCCGCCTCACCTTCGAGCTCGTCGATCTCACCGCCCTCGAGGACGCGCCGCCGCCGGTGGTCGTCTCCGAGACCGAGTGGGTCGAGCGCTTCAAGCAGGAGTTCGACGCCCAGGAAATCGACCCCGAGGAGCCCGCCTGATGCCCCAGCCCAACATGCAGCAGATGATGAAGCAGGTCCAGAAGATGCAGGCCGACATGGCCAAGGCGCAGGAGGAGCTCAAGACCGCGACGGTCACGGCGACCGCCGGCGGCGGCATGGTCACGGTCACCGCCACCGGCGACCAGCAGATCACGGCGATCGAGATCAAGCCGGAGGCCGTCGACCCCGACGACGTCGAGCTGCTGCAGGACCTCGTGCTCGCCGCGGTCAACGAGGCGCTGCGCTCGAGCCAGGAGATGGCCGCGAACAAGATGGGCGGCCTCACGGGCGGCATGGATCTCGGCGGCCTCGGGCTGCCCGGCTTCTAGCGCCGCGGGCCGAGCACCCCTTGTACGCCCCGCCCGTCCAGCGGCTGATCACCGAGCTCGGCAAGCTGCCCGGCATCGGGCAGCGGACCGCCCAGCGCCTCGCGTTCCACATCCTCCGCGCCGACGCGGAGGACGCGCTCGGGCTGGCGGAGGCGATCCGCGAGGTCAAGGCGAAGATGGGGCTCTGCGAGATCTGCTTCAACCTCGCGGACGAGGCGCGCTGCCCGATCTGCCGTGACGAGCGGCGGGACGTCGCGCTGATCTGCGTCGTCGAGGAGCCGGGCGACATCGTCCCGATGGAGCGCACGCACGAGTACCGGGGCCGCTACCACGTGCTCGGCGGCGCGCTCTCCCCGATCGACGGGGTCGACCCGGAGGACCTGAAGCTCGGCGAGCTCTACGCCCGCGTCGAGGCGGGCGGCATCACCGAGGTGGTCATCGCGACGAACCCGACGACGACCGGGGAGGCGACCGCGCTGCACATCGCGGCGCACCTGCGGGGCACGGCGCCGGACGTCTCCGTCACGCGGCTGGCCTCCGGCCTGCCCGTCGGCGGCGACCTCGAGTACGCCGACGAGGTCACGCTGGGCAAGGCCTTCTCCGGCCGCCGAGCGCTTTGAGCGCGCCTTTTGGCGCAGAACTCCCCCATTCGGGCCGGCGCGTTGCGGTTAGGCTCGACGAGGCGACATGGTCAAGCCCTCGAACCCCTGGATGGCTGTCGATTCCACGACCGTCCCCACGAAGCTCGCTCGCGAGCTCCGGGATGCGTGGGAGGACTTCGTCGGCGGCGTCGAGGACGAGGGTGCGGGCGCCGGGACGCCCACCGTCCGCCAGCCCATCGCCGCCTCGTGGCGCCGGTCGCAGGACGCGGGCGTCGATCCCACGGGCCGCTTCACCGCGCCCGTGGTCGCGGACTCCAGCGGCGTCGCGGGCCGCTGGACCGACCACCCGCTCCGGGCGGCGATGCCGATCGTCCGGGAGTGCCTCACCGAGGCGGGGGAGGCCGCCGACCAGCTCACCGTCGTCTCGGACGCCGACGGCCTGCTGCTCTGGGTCGACGGCAGCCACGGCACGCGGGGGCGCGCCGCGGACGACATGAACTTCGCCGAGGGCGCGCTGTGGAGCGAGGCCGCCGCCGGGACCAACGCGGTCGGCACCGCCCTCGCCGAGGGGCACGCCGTGCAGGTCTTCGCCGCGGAGCACTTCAACGAGTCCGTCCAGCGCTGGACGTGCGCCGCGGCGCCGGTCACCGACCCCGAGGACGGCGCGTTCCTCGGCGTCATCGACATCACGGGCGACATGAGCACGGTGAACCCCAACGGCCTCGCGCTCGTCATGGCCACGGTCCGCGCCGTCGAGGCCTTCCTGCGGCTCGCGCTCGCGGAGCGGGACGCCGAGGTCCTGCGCCGCCACGGGGGCCTGCTCGAGGGCGGCCGGACCGCTCGGGCGCTCGTCTCCTCGTCGGGGCGCGTGGTGATGGCGGATCCCGGCGCCGGGATCACGAGCCGGCTCGTGCTGCCTCCGGGCGGTGGCGAGCTCCTGCTCCCGTCGGGGCCGCCCGCGTACGCCGAGCCGCTCGGGGACGGCAGCGGCTTCCTCGTCACCCGGCTCGACGGGCGGCGCGCCGCCACGCCCGCGACCCCGACGCTCACCCTGGAGCTCCTCGGCGACGAGCACCCGTCCGCCGCGGTCGGGGGGAGGACGTACCTGCTCCGCCGCCGCCAGGCCGAGCTGCTGGCGCTCCTCGTCGCGCACCCGCGCGGCCTCGGCGCCGAGGCCCTGAGCGCCGAGCTCTACGGCGAGCAGGGCAGCGCGGGCAGCGTGCGGGTGGAGGTCTCGCGGCTGCGCAAGCACCTCGGCCCGTGCGTGGGCACGGAGCACTACCGGCTCGTGTGGGACGTGGACTCGGACGTCGGCCGCGTGCAGGACGCGCTCGCCGCCGGCCACCTCGACGCGGCGCTCGACGCCTACGCCGGTCCCCTGCTGCCGACTTCGGACGCGCCCGGGATCCGCCGGGTGCGGGACGAGCTCGACGGCTGGGTGCGGACCGCGGTCCTCGGCTCGGACGACGACGACCTGCTCTGGCGGTGGGCGACCGGGCCCTCGGGCGAGGACGACCTGGTCGCGTGGTCGCGCGTGCTCGTGGCGCTGGACTTCCAGGACCCCCGCCGCCCGCGCGCGGCTGCGCACGTCGCGACGCTCCGGGCCGCGGGCTGAGCCCGCCCGGCCGGACCTACTCCGGCACGATCATCCGCAGCTCCGTGCGCCGCAGCTCGAGGTAGGGCCCGGCCGGGTTGAGCACCGCGCCGGCGTGCGGCTCGTGCAGCGCGAAGCCGACCATCCGCTCCGCGTCGAGCACCGTGGTCTGCACGGGCTGGCCCGGGAGGTCCTTGCGCACCGCGTCGAGGTCGGAGTAGATCGCGAGGAGCTGCTTGCCGTCGGGCGCGACCCGCCCACGCAGGTGCATCGTGGTGCCGGCGGGGATCGTCGCGCGCCCGTCGTGCCCGGCGGGCAGCGGCGGGTCGTAGGTCACGACCGCGAGGAAGCTGCCGCGCCGCAGCCGGTTGACCATCTCGTCCTCGAGCTCCTTCCCGGGGTGCTGCAGGAACGCGTGGACCGCATCGCGGAGGCGCTTCTGCGCCGGGGTCGCCGAGGGCGCGGGGAACTGCTCGGGGGGCGCGGTGGTGGCCATGGCGCCACCCTCGCGCGCCGCGCTCCCGCACGCGAGGTCCCGCGGGGACTTCCGGGACGGCCGGAAGTGCCGGGGGCGCGGGTGGCGCCCGTGGTACGACGGGGGCATGGCCACCGTCGAAGCAGTGCAGCAGGAGGTCGGCGAGGTCCTCGTCTCCGACCTGGGTCTCGACGGCGTGCGCCTCAGCCCGTCGGGCGGGCTCGCGGTCAACGTCGAGGGGACCGAGGTCTTCCTCGACGTCTTCGCCCGCGGCGGCGAGGGAGCCGACGCCGGCACCGTCGTCTCGATCTACGCGCCCATCGCCGCCGCGGTCCCGATCACGCCGGAGCTCCTGGGCTGGGTCGCCCAGCAGAGCGGCGCGTGGGTCTTCGGCCACGTGGTCGTCGCGCCCGACGCCGACGCGCCCGAGCAGTGCTTCCTCACGATGAGCCACAACCTCCTCGGGGAGTTCCTGAACCGGGTCGAGCTCTCCTCGGTGCTCGTCGCGGTGAGCGCGAGCGCGGCGGCGCTCCGGACGCAGGTCGAAGGGCGGTTCGCGGCGCCCGTCGGCTGACGCGGCAGGCCGTGCGACGCTGCGTGAGCGGGCGTGCAACGCCCGTGCAACGGCGCCGTGTTCAAGTTTGGCGCACGTTGTCCGACGCAGCCGAAACCACCGCCGAGCTCACCGCCGTCCCCGCCGACCCGGGGTCCCGCCGCACGAGCAGCGCCCGCGCCGTCCTCCAGGCGCTCTCGCTCCTCGCCCGCTCCCCCGACGGCCTGCGAGCCGACGAGACCGCCGCGGCCCTGGGCCGCAGCGTCTCCACCGCGTACAGCCTGCTCGACTCGCTCTGCCAGGAGGGCTTCGCGGTCCACGAGGAGCGTGGCGCGTACCGGCTGGCACCCGCCGGTGCGCTCGCGCTGGCGCCCCGTGAGCCGGCCCAGGGCGACGGCCGGGCCGCCGCGCTCACCGCGGTCCTCGACGAGCTCTACCTGCGCACGAACAAGCGCGCCTACCTCGCGGCCGCCCGCCGCGGCACCCTCGTCATCCCCGCGATGCGCGGGCGCCAGGGCATGCGCCGCATGCGCGGCCTGGGCCGCTCCATCGGCGACGACGCGCACGCGCTCGCCCTGGGCAAGGTCGCGCTCTCGATGATGCCCCGGCCGACGCTCGAGCGCTACCTCGAGGGCGGCCTGCGGCAGTTCACCGAGCACACGATCACGTGCCCCGACGCCCTCGGCGCGCAGCTCGAGCAGGTGCGGCTCCGCGGGGTCGCCTCTGATGAGGAGGAGTACGAGGCGGACTTCTGCTGCATCGCGGCGCCGCTGCGCGACGACGCCGGGCGAGCCGTCGCGATCGTCGGGATCTCGATGTCGCAGCGGAGCTTCGCGCAGGAGCGCGCGGAGCTCGAGGCGACCGTCGTCGAGATCGCCGGCCGGGCCCGGCTGCAGCACGCCCGCCCCGCCGCAGCGGCTCTGCCGGAGAACGGCGCAGGTTCTTGATGCCTGCTTGTCAGACCACGAAGCTCACACCCCTAGCCAGCGCTCGACACCGCGTCGGACGTCCCCTCGTCACAACGGAGGATGCAAGATGAGCAGGGCCAGCATCACCAAGGCACACAGCAAGATCCAGGAGCTCTCCTGGGAGCCGACGTTCATCACGCCGGTGGAGAAGTACCCCACCGACTACACGTTCGAGAAGGCCCCGAAGAAGGACCCGCTCAAGCAGGTCCTCCGCTCCTACTTCCCGATGGAGGAGGAGAAGGACAACCGGGTCTTCGGCGCGATGGACGGCGCCATCCGCGGCAACATGTTCCGCCAGGTCGAGCAGCGCTGGATGGAGTGGCAGAAGCTCTTCCTCTCGATCATCCCCTTCCCGGAGATCTCCGCCGCCCGCGCGATGCCGCTCGCCATCAACGCGGTGCCGAACCCCGAGGTCCACAACGGGCTCGCCATCCAGATGATCGACGAGGTCCGGCACTCGACGATCCAGATGAACCTCAAGCGGCTCTACATGAACCACTACATCGACCCGGCCGGGTTCGACATCACCGAGAAGGGCTTCGCCAACTGCTACGCCGGCACGATCGGCCGCCAGTTCGGCGAGGGCTTCATCACGGGCGACGCCATCACCGCGGCGAACGTCTACCTGACGATCGTCGCCGAGACGGCGTTCACGAACGTCCTCTTCGTCGCGATGCCGGGCGAGGCGGCCGCGAACGGCGACTACCTGCTGCCGACCGTCTTCCACTCGGTCCAGTCCGACGAGTCCCGCCACATCTCCAACGGCTACTCGATCATCCTCATGGCGCTCGCGGACGAGCGGAACC
This sequence comes from Solirubrobacterales bacterium, assembly GCA_025964065.1. Taxonomy (GTDB): domain Bacteria; phylum Actinomycetota; class Thermoleophilia; order Solirubrobacterales; family Solirubrobacteraceae; genus Paraconexibacter. The sequence continues at coordinate 5,759 of JAOPZO010000023.1, forward strand.
GCGAGCTGCTGGAGCGCGACCTGCGGTACGCGTGGTGGAACAACCACTGCGTCGTGGACGCGGCCATCGGCACGTTCATCGAGTACGGCACCAAGGACCGCCGCAAGGACCGTGAGTCCTACGCGGAGTCGTGGCGCCGCTGGATCTACGACGACTACTACCGCTCGTACCTCGTGCCGCTCGAGAAGTACGGCCTGACCGTCCCGCACGACCTCGTCGAGGAGTCGTGGAACCGCATCTGGAACAAGGGCTACGTCCACGAGGTCGCGCAGTTCTTCGCGACGGGCTGGTTCGCGAACTACTGGCGGATCGACGCGATGGACGACACGGACTTCGAGTGGTTCGAGCACAAGTACCCGGGCTGGTACGACAAGTACGGCACGTGGTGGGAGCGCTACTCGGACCTCTCGAAGAAGAACGGGCACAACCCGATCGCCTTCGAGCCGGAGCTCTCCAACTACGAGTACCCGCATCGCTGCTGGTCCTGCATGGTCCCCTGCCTGATCCGTGAGGACACGGTCATGGACGAGGTCGACGGCCAGGTCCGCACGTACTGCTCGGAGACCTGCCACTGGACGGACGCGGTCGCGTTCCGCCCGGAGTACAAGGGCCGGCCCACGCCGTCCATGGGCAAGCTCAGCGGCGCCCGCGAGTGGGAGACGCTGCACCACGGCAACGACCTCGCGGACATCATGCAGACGCTCGGGTACGTCCGCGACGACGGGAAGACGCTCATCCCGCAGCCGCACCTCGACCTGGACCCGTCGAAGATGTGGACGCTCGACGAGTGCAAGGGCATCACGCTCAACAGCCCGAACGTGATCCTCAACGGGATGTCCCCGGCCGAACGGGACGCCCACATGGCCAAGTACAAGGCGGGCGGCCCCGCCGGCCGCCCCGCGCCGGAAGCGGTTCCGGCCTAGCCGGAGCCCACCCCCGAGGGACCGAGCGCCCACGAGCCTGCAACGGCTCGCGGGCGCCGGCCCGACGGCAAGGAGCGACACATGGGACGCAAGCACACCGTCACGTTCGAGCCGGTCGATGTCGAGATGGAGGTCGACGAGGACGAGACGATCCTGGACGCCGCCTTCCGCCAGGGCATCATGCTCATGCACGGCTGCCGCGAGGGGCAGTGCTCGGCCTGCAAGAGCTTCGTCGTCGAGGGCGAGGTCGACATGGACAAGTACTCGACGTTCGCCCTGCCGGACTTCGAGGAGGCCGAGGGGTTCACGCTGCTGTGCAAGGCGCACGCGGTCTCCGACCTCACGATCGAGCTCGTCAACTTCGACGAGGACGCGCTGCGCGACGCGCTGCCGCTCGTCACCACGGAGGCCGAGGTGCTCGAGATCTCGCGCCTGACCCCCGACATCTTCCGCCTGGCCCTCCAGCTGCCGGACGACAAGCTGGCCTTCCATCCGGGCCAGTACGTGGACATCCAGATGCCCGAGGAGGGCGTGAAGCACCGCTCGTTCAGCATGAGCAACACGCCGGGCCCGAGCGGGCGCCTCGAGTTCATGATCAAGCTCTACCCCGACGCGTACTTCGCGGGGATGCTCGACCGCGCCGAGGCCGCGGGCGGAAGCGGCGCCAACGGCAAGGGGGCGCTCGCGATCGGCGACAAGCTCACCGTGGTCGGCCCGTACGGGGCGTTCACCCTGCGCGAGTCCGAGCGGCCGCTCGTCTTCATCGGCGGCGGTGCCGGCATGGCCCCGATCTTCTCGCTCGTCACCTCGATGGTCGAGAAGCAGATCGACCGCCCGGCGGTCTTCTACTACGGCGCGCGGACCGAGGGCGACCTCTTCCACGTGGCCGAGATCACCGCGCTGGCGGAGCAGCTCCCGAACCTCCGGTTCGTCCCGGTGCTCTCGCACTGCGCAGACGACGACACGAGTTGGACGGGCGAGCGGGGGATGGTCACCGACGTGGTCGACCGTCTCGAGGGCGACCTCGCCGGCGCGGACGCCTACCTCTGCGGCCCGCCGCCGATGGTGGACGCCGCCATCGCCCTGCTCGAGCGCCACCAGGTCCCCGCGGACCAGATCCACTTCGACAAGTTCACCACGACGACGGACTAGGGAGCACAACATGGCCGAAGACACCATCCAGAAGCCCGCGAAGGTTCGCAGCGTCCCGATCACCCACTTCACCGACTCGGAGGCGGGCGCCAAGGAGTTCCCGTCGTCGCGCAGCCGGTCGTACAACTACTTCGAGCCGGCCAAGCGCCGCGCCTCGGTGTACGAGGACGTGACGGTCGACGTCCAGCCCGATCCCGAGCGCCACCTGACGCAGGGCTGGGTGTACGCGTTCGCCGACGGCACCTCGGGCTATCCCAAGGAGTGGACGCAGCTCAAGTCCTCGGACTGGCACGAGTTCCGTGACCCGAACGAGGAGTGGAACATGACGATCTTCCGCAACGCGGCGAACACCGTGCGGCAGGTCGCCCAGTCCCTCGCCAACGCGAAGGCCGCCGGCTCCTACGCGGGCTGGAGCCGGTCGTGGGCGCAGATCGTGGAGCGCCACGTCAGCGCCTGGGCGCACGTGGAGCACGGCCTCGGGCTGCACGTCTACACGCCGTCCCAGCGCGATGCGCCGACGAACATGATCAACAACGCCCTGGCCGTCGGCGCGGTGCACAAGCTCCGCTTCGCGCAGGACCTGATCCTCTACAACCTCGAGCTCACGGAGCTCATCGAGGGCTTCGACGGCTCGGCGCACGTCGACGTGTTCCAGAACGACCCGATCTGGCAGAAGACGCGCGAGACGGTCGAGCAGATCACGGGCACCCGCGACTGGGCCGAGCAGTTCTTCGTCACCGCGGTGATCTTCGAGCCGCTCGTCGGCGAGCTGTTCCGCTCCGGCTTCGTCATGCAGGCCGCTGCACCGCAGGGCGACTTCGTGACGCCGACGCTGATGGGCGCCGGGGAGAGCGACTGCGCCCGGGAGCAGAAGGGCGCCCGCGCACTGTTCTCGATGCTCACCCAGGACCCGGAGTTCGGCGCGGCCAACAAGGCCGTCATGGAGGGCTGGCTCGAGAAGTGGACCCCCCGCTGCCTCGAGGCCGGCCGCCAGCTGCAGCCCATCTGGTCGCAGGTCTCGGAGAAGGTCGTGCGCTTCGACGACTCGCTCGCCCGCTCGTTCGCCCGCATGAACGACCTGCTCAACGACATCGACATCACCGCCCCCAAGGAGATCACCGCATGAGCACCCCTGACCGCTTCGCCGCCAACCCGACCTCGTCCAACGAGACCGGCGTGACGCTGATGAACAACGTGGCCGGCCAGGTCGTGGCCGAGATCATGTCCCGGAAGCAGGACGTGTCGATCCGTGAGCTGCCGTCGATGATCCGCGTCGACGGCATCCGCCAGATGGACTTCGTCTTCGAGGAGATCGCCGAGGCGCTCGGCTGGGCCGACTTCGGCCACGACGACTTCGAGGAGATCATGTCGACGCACTACGGCCGCATGGTCGTGATGGACGACCGCGTCGTCATGTTCGCCAACCCGGAGGACGCCGCGCAGTACACGGGCTTCGACCTCCCGGTCGTGGGGGTCTGACGTGTACTCCAAGGACGGCGAGGACTACTACGTCCTCGACAGCCACCTCCACTTCTGGGACGCGAGCCCCGCGAACTGGGTGAAGGGGCAGGAGAACTACGCCAAGGGGTGGATCGAGTGCTTCCACGCCTACCAGTCGCTCGGGCCGGAGGAGACCCACTGGCCCATCGAGCACTTCATGAAGTACTCCGAAGAAGATCTGGTCAAGGACGTCTACGTGGACGGGTACGTCGACAAGGCGATCTTCCAGTCGACGTACCTGCGCGAGTGGTACACGGAGGGCTTCAACGACATCACGAAGAACGCGTCGCTCCTGGAGCAGCTCGGGGACAGGATGATCGTCAACGGCCGCTTCGATCCGCGTGATGGCGAGGCCGGCCTGCGCCAGCTCGAGGAGGACCACGCGCGCTACGGCCTGAAGGGCGTGAAGCTCTACACGGCCGAGTGGAAGGACGGCTCGCGCGGCTGGACGCTGAAGGACCCGGAGGCGCAGCCGTTCCTCGAGAAGTGCATGGAGCTCGGGATCAAGAACGTGCACGTCCACAAGGGGCCGACGATCTGGCCCCTGGACAAGGACGCGTTCGACGTGAAGGACATCGACTTCGCGGCGACGAGCTTCCCCGAGCTGAACTTCGTCGTGGAGCACGTGGGCCTCCCCCGCATCGACGACTTCTGCTACATGGCGACGCAGGAGCCCAACGTGTACGCGGGCCTCTCCGTGGTCACCGGCGCACTGATGCACGCCCGCCCGCGGTTCTTCGCGAAGGTCATGGGCGAGCTGCTGTTCTGGGTCGGCGAGGACAAGATGCTCTTCGGCTCCGACTACGGCATCTGGGAGCCCAAGTGGCAGGTCGAGGGCCTCGTGGCCTGGGACTACCCCGAGGGCGACGCGGCGTACGACGAGTACCCGCGCTGGACCACCGCGTCGAAGAAGAAGGTGCTCGGCCTCAACGCGGCCAAGCTCTACGGCGTCGAGGTGCCGGCGGCGCTGCGGCTGCCCGCCGAGCCGGCGGCACAGGACGCGGCGCAGCTCGTGGAGAGCGCCGTCTGATGGTCGGGCAGGCCCAGGTGCTCGCGGCGCTCGCGACCGTCCACGATCCCGAGCTCGACGAGCCGATCACCGCGCTCGGCTTCGTCGCCTCGTGCGTCGTGTCGGGGCGGGGCGAGGTCGCGGTGCACCTGCGCCTGCCCACCCCGCAGTGCGCGCCGAACTTCGCGTTCCTGATGGTCGCCGACGCGCGCGAGGCCGTGCGCGGCGTGCCCGGGGTGGAGCGCGTCGGCGTCGTCCTCGACGACCACTACACGGGCGCGGAGATCAACGCCGCCGTCGACGGTGGCGGCAGCTTCGACGACGCGTTCCCCGGCGAGTCCGAGGAGAGCCTCGACGCGCTCCGCGAGCTCTTCCGGCGCAAGGCGCTCGTCGCTCGCCAGAGCCGCGTGTGCCGCACGTTCCTCGCCGCCGGCGACACGCACGAGCAGGCCGTCGCGCGGACCGTCGCCGAGCTGCCGCCCGGCATCGACGCGCGGCGCTGCCTCGAGCTGCGCGCGCAGCTCG
>JAOPZO010000180.1 GCA_025964065.1 Solirubrobacterales bacterium
CACGGGGCGCGGCCGTGGCTCGGGGGGCTCGGGCTCGCCCTCGTGGCGGGCGCGTTCCTGGGCGACGGGCTCTTCGGCGACGCGACCGCCACGGCCATCACCGCGCTGAGCTGCGTCACGCTCGGGCGGCTGCTCGTGGCGGTGGCGCCGCACCTGCTCGTCAAGGTCGCGCTCGTCGTGATGGCCCTCATCGACGCCTACCTCGTCTTCGGGGGCGGGATCACGAGGAGCGCGGGACTGCTGAACGCGGCCGCGCCGGCGTACGAGCTGCCGAAGCTGCAGACGGCGTTCCTCGACCGCGCGTCGCTCGGCTACGGCGACCTCTTCGTCGCGGCGGTCTTCGGCGCGCTGCTGGCGGCGGAGCGGCGGCGCCAGGGCCTCGCGGCGGCGGTCTGCCTCCTCTCGTTCGTGGCCTTCGACGTGCTCTTCAACTGGTTCGACTCCCTCCCCGCGACCGTGCCGGTGGCCGTGGTGCTCGTGGGCTGGGAGCTGGCGGGGCGGCGCCGCGTAGCATCGGCGCATGCCCTCGCTGCGTCGCCTGGCCGGCCGTGACAAGCCGGCCGCCGTCTCCGTCGAGGCGCCGCTCGCGCTCCTGGACGTCCTGCGGGACGGGCCGGCGCCGCTGAGCGGGGAGGGCCCGGCGCGGGCGGGAGCCGACCGGCTGCGGGTGGCGATCGTGATCCCCTCGTTCCGGCGCGGCTCGGGCGGCCACGCGACGATCGCGAACCTCGTGCGCGGGCTCGAGGCGCGCGGGCACCAGGTGGTGCTGTTCCTCGTCGACCAGCAGGAGCGCCACGGCGCGGACGACCCCGACGCGCTCTTCAAGGACTTCTTCGGCCCCGTCGCCGCGCCCGTGCTGCGCGGGCTGGGCGAGTGGCGCGGCGCGGACGTCGTGGTGGCGACGGGCTGGCAGACGGTTCCCGACGTGCTGCAGCTCCCGGACGCGGGGGCGCGCGCCTACCTCGTGCAGGACCACGAGCCCGAGTTCTACCCCACGTCCGCGGAGCGGCTCTGGGCGGAGTGGACCTACCGCCAGGGGCTCCACTGCGTCTGCGCGTCGCCCTGGCTCGCCGAGGTCGTGACGGACCGCTACGGCGCGAGCGCGACGGCGTTCGACCTGGGGGTGGACCACGCGAGCTACCACGCGCTGCCGACCCACCGCCGCGACGACCTCGTCCTCTTCTACGCCCGCGCGGTGACCCCGCGGCGCGCCGTGCCGCTCGGGGTGCTCGCGCTCGCGGAGCTCAAGCGCCGGCGGCCGGGCGTCGAGGTCGCGGTGTTCGGCGAGGCGGGCGAGGTGGCGCTGCCGTTCCCGGCGCGCCAGCTCGGAGTGCTCGAACCGGACGACCTGGCGCACGCCTACGCGAGCGCGACGGTCGGCCTCTGCCTCTCGCTGACGAACCCGTCGCTGATCCCGACGGAGATGCTCGCCTGCGGGCTGCCGGTGGTGGACGTCGCGAGCGACGCGATGGTCGCGACCTTCGGCGCGGGCGGGCCCGTGACGCTCACCGAGCCGGACCCCCTCGCGCTCTGCGACGCGATCGAGGGCCTGCTCGACGACCTGCTCGTGCGGGCGACCCGCTCACGGGACGGCGCGGAGCTCGTGGCGGGGCGGACGTGGGCGGGGGCGGCGGAGCAGGTGGAGCGGGGGCTGCGGGCGGCGCTGGGGGCGGGGGTCTGCGAGTGAGCTCGCCGACCGCGCTCGTGGGCTGCGGCGCCTGGGGCGCGAACGTGCTCCGCGACCTCCGGCACCTGGGCCGGAGCGTCCAGCTCGATGCGGGTGCCACGCTCGCCGTGGGACCGGGCGTCGTCGTCGTCCTCGAGGGCCAGGTCCACGTCGACGGCGTGGCGCGCCCACTCGACGGCAGCGACCAGGCGTCCGAGGCGACGCCGACGCCCCACTCGTCGCGAATCGCTCGGACCGAGGGCGCGAGCCGTTCCCGCTGAGCCCGGGACGGTCAGTAAGCGTCGAAGTCGAGGAACTCGAAGCGTGCCGGCGCCGGGACGCTGCGCTCGGCGGTCAGCGACCGCGTGATGAAGTTCAGGGGCGAGGCGCGGAAGCGCTCAGGGAGTGGTGGCCCGCGGAACGCGACGCGATCGTTGACGCCGCCGTGCAAGGCCAGGGGCGCTCGGTGGAATCGACAGACGGCCCGAACGAGCGCGCGCGTCCGTGCGGCGGGCAGCGGCGCTGCGGCAAAAGCCGCTAGGACGATGGCGACGCGTACGCCGGACCGCGTCTCGCGCGTGCTGACGACAAGGGCATCGTCGGTGCGGTGAAGGGCGTAGCGCGTGCCGGGGGACGCTAGTCGCCAGCGAAGGGCTTCTGGCGTCCACCGTCGCGTCAGACCGGTAGCCGGTGGCGCCAGGACGAGCTCAAGCTCCGAGAGGAGCGCAGGGGACGCAGAGCTCCACCCGCTGCGGACTGCGGAGCGCGGGCCGGGCACCGGCACCAGCAAGGTTGCCGGCAACGGGCCGTGGTTCACGAATCCGAGCCGGCGCTCGAAGCCCGGCGTCGAGTTCGCATTTGCGACGCCGACGATGACCGCGACCCCCCGTTCCGTGGCGAGCGCGTAGGTCTCTTCTGCCAACGCGACGAAAGCGCCGCCACCCCGGGCCCGTTCGTGCACCGCTGTGTTCAACGAGAGCGCCCCAGAGACGGGGGCCGCGTCCAAGGCGAGCTCGAGCGGAACCACGGCATAGTGCGCGGCGGTGCCCAGCTCGTCCAAGCGGTTCCGCTCGATGACTCCGCCGTAAGGGGATGCTTCGTACAGCCAACGCAGGTAGGCAACGTCGGCAATACGCGCTCCCGGGAAGACTTCGCCGAGCAACGCGGCGGTGCTCTCGAGGTGGCTGGTCACGTCAGGGGCTCCGCGTCATGGAGGCTGACCACCCTCGCGCGCCGCCGGTGCATGAGCTCGACAGCAAGCAGCACCCGCGCGACGTACCAGATGCTGGCCAGCGTGCTCGCACTCGGCTCGCCGTGCTGGCGCTGCGACATCGTCACTGGCACCTCGACGACCTTCGCCCCGACTTGCCCGGCGAGGATGAGCGCCTCGACCGTGTCCCCGAGGTACTCGACGGGGTAGTCGTCCGCGAAGTGGTCGAGGAGGGGCCGGCGAATCGCGCGGAAGCCGGAAGTCGCGTCGACGATGCGAGAACCCGTCGCTGAGGCAGCGCGACGCTCAAGCAGGCGCATGCCGACCCGCCGGCCGCGGCTGACGGAGTACTCCCCGGAACCGGTCACGAAGCGCGACCCAACGACCATGTCGGCGTCGTGATCCACGAGATCGTCGACGAGGCGCCGAACTTGAGCCGGGTCGTGCTGGCCGTCGGCATCGACTTGCACCGCGATGTCGTAGCCCCCCTCGATGGCCCAGCGGAACCCACAGCGGAGGGCGCCGCCCACCCCCAGGTTGATGGGCAGCGACAGCACCGTGGCGCCCGCTGCGCGCGCGAGCCGGGCCGTGGCGTCCGTCGACCCATCGTCGACGATGCAGGCCGGAATGCCGGCCTCGGCGAGCGCCTCGATGACTCCTACGACCGAGCGCTCCTCGTTGAAGGCCGGGACGACCGCGACGACCCTCACGTCCCGACCCGGTCCTTCGGCTTCATCGGCTGCGGCTCTGCGACCCTCGCGCCCTCGAGCCGGCGGACGCGCGCCTCCACGTGCGCCGAATGCTCCGCGAGGTCCTGCATCGCGCGGTGCAGGCCCGACAACGAGACCGACAGCTGCAGTGAGACGAGACCGAGGAAGGCGATGAAGACGCCGAGCGAGAAGCCTGTCGGCGTGAAGCCGAAGAGGTCCAGCCGCGTGACGATCAACGTGAGGATCGGGGACCCGACGATGCCGAGCACCGCGACGAGCAGCCACCCGATGCCGTAGCGGATGGACAGCAGCCGGAGTCGAACGAGCCGGAGCGTCGAGACCATCAGGAGGAGCGCTCCGCCCATGACGATGAGCGTCTGCCCGGTCATCGATCCGCCTCCCTGACGGCCGGCGCGAGCCCGCCGCGCGCCAGCTCGTAAGCGCCCGGAAGGGTCGCCACGAACAGCGCGACCACCGACAGCAGCGAGATCAGCACCGCGTCAGTGTGCCCGATGCCACCTCCCGCGAGCACAACGACGTAGGACCCCTCCCGCACTCCGAAGCCTCCGATGGAGATCGGGATGAGCATCGCAAGCGTCACGAGAGCGAGCGCCACCGCGGCGAGGCCGAAGGGGAGGTCCACCCCGACCATGCGGGCCAGGAAGACGATCTGCAGCGTCACGAGAACCTGGAAGGCGAGGCTCTGCACGAGGATCCCGACAAGCAGTCCGGGCGACCGGAGGATGCCGCGAGCGACCGCCGACGCCTCTCCGACGTGGACGGCGAACCGGGCCGGGACGGCGGCGGTCGCCACACGGCGGATGAGCCCCGGACGCAGCAGGACGAGCGCGGCCAGCCCTACCAGTCCGGCCGAGACGGCTGCCAGCGCGCCGACGGCGCCCGACGCAACGGCGCCGGGAACCAGTGCCGAGCCGACCCAAGCCATGGCCACGAGCGCGAAGAGCGCGACGACGCGTTCGATGAGGACGGTCGTCACCGCTCGCACGAGGACAGGCCCACGGCGGCTGACCATGAGCGGCCGCGCGATGTCCCCGCCGACGGACGTCGGCAGGAAGGCGTTCGCGAAGGACGTCGCCGCGTAGATCCGCGCCAGCTCGCGGCGCGGAAGGTCGACCTCGGCCCCGCGCAGCAGCGCATCCCAGCGGAAGGCGCCGACGACGAGCGCCGCCCCGACGGACAGCACAGCGAGCAGACCAAATACGGGACGTCCCTCGGCGACGCGGTCGACTGCCGTCGACCAGTCGATGCCGCTGAAGACGATGGCGACGAGCGCGAGCGTGACGACGGCGCGGAAGACGAAGGACCCGGCAAGGACTCGGGCGCCCCTGACGAGGAGGCTCAGCGCGCGACCACCTGCTCGAGGTCCCGCACGACCAGGGCCTCACTCAGTTCGCCGAGCGTCGGAGCGGGACCGCCCGCAGCGGTCAGCACCGCGTCGAGGCGCGACAGCGTCGCCCGGCGCCGTGTGTGCAACAGGAGGCTCGTCGGCCAGTTCGCATGCGGGAGCCGCGCTACGGGCGCTCCCGGGTCCAAGTCGTAGGGATGCACGTAGCTCCACGGCGCCGCGGCGTCAGTCAACTTCCTCACCTGCCCACGGGTGACGACCAGCGGGACATAGCGCAGGTAGATGCCGCCGAGGTACGGCACACGCGCCGCACCGACGCCCAACACGGGACACGGGAACTCGATGAGCCCGCTGCTCCAGGAGAAGGGCGTCCCCGGCAGGCCGGGCCATCCGTGAAGGGGACTCCGCGCCGGCAGGATGCTCGAGTCGTAGGTGAAGCCCACGTCCGTCAGCGCATCGATCGCCCAGGCAGTCGAAGGCGTCAAGGAGAAGATCGGGGCCCGGAAGCCAGCGACGGGCTGGCCGGTGAGGTCCTGCAGCAGGCTCCGCCCTGCGCGCAGCTCCTCTGGGAGCCTGACGGGTCCCGATTCCCCCAAGGGCACGTGCCTCAGCCCGTGCAGGCCGATCTCGTGGCCCGCGGCGACGACACGGCGCACCAGGGCCGGGCAAGCTCGCGCCGCGACCCCGACGACGAACACGGTCGCTCGGATCTGACGCTCGGCCAGTGCGTCGAGGAAGGTGTCAGTCGCCTTGACCCATCGGCCGTCGGGGGCATTGACCCCGCTGCTGTCTTCGAGGTCGAGGGTGATCGTGAGGGGCATCAGGAGCCGTCCCGCAGGGCGCGGAGCAGGCTGCCATCCTACTTGCGGCCCCCGGGGCCCGTCATGACATCGACCATCGCTTCCGCCTCGACCACTCGGCGTCCCTCGCCACGTGACCTCCTGCGGCACCCGCTGTTCTGGGTGCTCCTGGCCTCGACGGCCATCCGCACCTACACCGTGGCGGGCGTCAGCGTCAGCCTCGGGTACTCCGACTCCACGGCCTACGTGCGAATGGCCGATGGTCAGGAGGGCGCCGGGATCTCCCCTCCGGGCTACGCCCTGTTCCTCCGAGCGCTGCATGGGATATCGGATTCGGTCGACCTCGTGCTGGTCGTCCAGCACCTGCTCGTCCTCGTCGCCGGCGTCGCGGTGTACGGCATGGCCCGTGAGCTGGGGTGCCGTCGCGGGACCTCCACGGTCGCAGCGGGGGTGCTGGTCCTCTGCGGCAACCTGCTTTCGACGCCGCAGGGCCTTCTGACAGAGACGCTGTTCGTCTGCTTGGTCACCCTTGCTGCGTGGGGCGCGGCACGCGCGGGACGTTCGGGCCGGTGGCAGGACCTTGCCATGCTCGGCGCCTTCGCCGGGCTCGCGACGACCGTTCGAGCCGTGGGGCTGCCACTGCTGCTCGTCCTCGGGTTCTGCCTCGTCCTCGGCGCGGCGAGCTGGAAGGCGCGGGGCGTGCGCATCGCCACCATGGGCGCCAGCGCCGCGCTGGTCGTCGTGGTCGTTGCGCTCGTCAGCGGTTCCACGGCGGGGCTGCCGGGCGCTGGCCCGACGTCGTCCGGCTGGCTGCTCTACGGCCGAGTCGCGCAGTTCGCCGACTGCCCCGCAACCTACGTCGACCGAGACCTACGCGACCTCTGCCCGGGCACCACCCGAGAGGACCAGCGGGCTGGCCCGGACTACTGGCGCGTGATCGACGGCCCGGCGGTCAAGCGCTTCGGCGGCATCCCGAAGGGCGATGCCGAACTGCAGGAGTTCGCCGTCGCCGCCATCTTGCACGAGCCGCTCGCGTACCTGCGGACCGTGTTCGTGGACACCATGCGCTTCTTCTCCCCGAACTTCGGACAAGAGCGCGGCTACTCCGGCGCCGGCTGGGACGAGCTCGAGCTCGACCGTCCACTTGACCCCGCTGCCGCTGCCTACAACAACGGGGTCATCGCCAGCTGGTTCGCGGACGGCTCGACACGCACGTCGGGCCTCGGCCTCGTGCGCCGCTACCAGGAGGCCACGACGCTCACCGCGGGAACCTGGTCGGTCCTCGCCATCTTCGCGATCCTCGCGCCGTTGCTGGCGCGAGGTCGGCGGCGCTGGAAGGGCTTGATGCTGCTGCTCGGCGCTGGCTCGCTGCTCATCTCCGCGACGGCGCTCAACATGTACGTCGCTCGGTACGCCCTCCCCGCGCTGGGCCTGCTGCTCCCGGTCGCCGCCCTCGGGTTCGAGGCGCTCGCGCGGCGAACCACGGGCGTTCCCGAGCCCGCTGACGGGCTCGAGGTCCGCGGCGGGGTCACGGACGCACCACTGACCGAGCGTGACGGCCTCCGCGAGGAGCCCATCGTCCCGGCCGACACCGTGACGGGGAGTGTGCAGCGATGACCGCGCCGCTCGAAGGACAGCCATGTGTCGTCTGCGGCACGGCTGTGCGGGTGCGGCTCGCTCCGTGGTCGGCCCGGTGCGGCGGGTGCGGGACCTGGCGCTCGACGCTGCAGCCCCAGATCGAGTCCTCCTCGCTGCACGGCGCCATCGACACCGCCGCACGCTCGAACGGCCTCAAGGAGCTGCGGGAGCGGAACAACGAACGCATCCTCGACGAGATCGAGGGCCTCCGTCCTGTACGAGATGCCGAGATGCTCGACGTCGGGCCGGCGCATGGCTGGTTCATGACGGCCGCGCTGACCCGAGGTGGCCGCATCCAGGGCGTCGAACCGGAGGAGGCGATCGCCGACTACGCACGGGGCCGCGGTCTCACCGTCCGCTCCGGCTACTTCCCCGGCGCTCTGGACGACGCTGCGCGGTTCGACACCATCAGCTTCAACGACGTCCTCGAGCACATCCCTGACGTCCACGCGACCTTGCGAGCGTGCGCCGAGACACTGACCCCCGGTGGGATCCTGAGCGTCAACATCCCGAGTGCAACGGGGCTGGCCTTCCGAGTCGCCTGCCTGCTCAGGCGGCTCGGCATCAGGGGTCCCTACCTCCGCCTCTGGCAGGAGGGGCTGCCGAGCCCGCACGTCCACTACTTCACCCCGGCCGCGCTCGGGCAGCTCATCGAGCAGCACGGCCTGATCGTCCGCCGCACGGTGCCGCTCTCGTCCGTGCAGCGCAGAGGCCTGTGGTCTCGGCTGCACACCGTGGAGCGCCCGTCGCCCAAGAGCATCTTCGCGTTCGCTGCGCTGTGGCTGGCTGCGCCGATCCTGGACCGCCCTTCCAACAGCGACATCGTGCTCGTCCTGGCGCAAGCTCCGTCCGCGTCGGCGTGAGCCGGTGATCCCAGCGACGTCGACCAGCCACCGCCCTGCAGGGTTCACTTCGCGGTCGACGACAGGCGGAACCACCCGATGTCACGGCGTCGTCGTGACGATCCCGGCCACGACCTCCTTGTTCCTCGGGTCGAGCGTCTTCCACGCCGCGGCCTGAGGCCGGCACTGCCGCGCGACGGCCCGACGCCGTAGCGTTCCGGGCGTGGACCGCCCCCATGTCCTGCTCGCGAGCCGTGAGGTCACCCCGGTCGTCCGCGCCGGGGGCATCGGTCGCCACGTCGCGAACGCGGCACGGCTGCTCGCGCCCGTTGCGGAGGTGACCGTCGTCCTGCCGTCGGGTCTGCAGCCGGCGTCCGCGAAGCTCTCGGCGGCGGGCACACCGCTCCTCGACGGCGTCGCCGATGTGCGCGTCGGCACGCATGACGAGGAGGCGCGGAGCCGCTTCAGCTCACCCTTCCACGCCGACGCCGCGGAGATCGCGGCCATCGTCGCGCAGGTGGCGTCCGAGCGCCGCGTCGACCTCGTCGAAGTCGACGACTACCTCGGTCTGGGCGCGCTGCTGGCGGACGCGGCGGCGGCCAGGAGCGGCGGCCTGGGCGCCGCCTTCCTCGCGGTGCGACTTCATACCACCTGGGAGATGTCCCAGGTCCTCGACGGCAAGCCGCTCACGGAGGCGGGCGCCCGCTGGATCTGCGCCCTCGAGCGCCGCGGTCTGCGGACCGCCGACGCGCTGCTGGCTCCGAGCCGGCACGCGGCAGCCGCCTACGCCAGGTACTACCGGGCCCTTGCCCCCACTGTCATCAGCGAGCCCGCCCCGCGGCCTCCCGAGGTCGTGCCGGCCGAGAACGGCCCGCGTGTGCCAGGCCCCCTGCGCCTCCTGTACGCCGGTCGGCTGGAGGAGCGCAAGGGCGTCCGGGCGCTCGTCGAGGCCGTGGTGGGCGCACCGCACGAGCTCGAGCTCATCCTGGCGGGGGGCGACACGGACACCGCTCCGGGTGGCACGTCGATGCGGCGGCACCTCGAGCGGTTGGCAGCCGGCGATCCACGGGTGCGGCTGGTCGGCGTCCTCGAGCCCGAGGACCTTGAGGCTGCCTACTTGCACGCCGACCTCGTCGTCGTCCCTTCGCGCTTCGAGAGCTTCGGTTACGTGCTCCGTGAGGCGCTGGCCCACGGCCGCCCCGTGCTCGCCACGCCGACCGCGGGATTCCTCGATCTCCTCGGCGACCCGCGCTCGGGGTGGCTCGCGCCCGGGTTCGACGCCGGGGCGCTCCGGCGCGGGCTCGACTCGGTGGTCGGGGACCGCACACGGCTGGACGAGCTCCGCGCCAGCGCGGCTCCGCGAGCCGTGCTCGCCGAGCGCAACGGCCCCGACCGCTGGGCGGCGGAGCTGCTCGCCCTCGTGCCGACGCCGCCGCGCCGCTTCTCCCAGGTCGTCGTTCCCCAGGAGGCCACAGCCGTCGTCCTGGCGACGGGCGGGGACCTCGCCTCCACGCTCGCCGACCTCCGGGCACAGGACGCGCTCACAGTCGAGGTCGTGGTGGTGGCCGAGGCGCCGCACCGCGTGCGGCGGACACTCCTCGAGCACATCGACGAGCTCGTGCTGTGCGCCCCGGAGACGGCCCTGAAGGACGCCCTCGACGTCCGGCACGGCGGCGGGCCGGTGCTCCTACTCGAGGCCGGCGAGCGCCTCGCGCCCGGCGCCGTCCGGCGGCTGGCGGAGGCCCTGGCCGCCTCCGGCGCCGGGGTCGCAACCGCCTGGACCGGCGGGCACGATCCCAGCGTCCGGCCCATCGGGTCCCCGGAGGCGGTCCTCGTCGCGGACGCCGGAGGCGCCGGGGGCATCGCGCTCCTGGCCGCGGCCACCGCCCTCGAGGCCGTAGCCGGCGGCCTCGATCCTGTCGCGTGGCTCGCCGCACAGGGCGTCCCAGGCGTCGTCGTCCCGGAGGTGCTGCTCGGGCCGCCTCGCCACCGCCCGCGCATCGGTGCGACGGAGGCTGCCGGGATCGCGCTGGCCGTGATCGCTGCCGAGCACGACCTCTGGACGGACTAAGGGCGCTTCGAGGCGACGCGCGCCAAGAGGCCGCGCGGACGCGGCGCACGGTCGATTCTCGAACCCGCGCTCGCCGCGATGCGGTGCCGAGGCCGTGCGAGCGTCGCGCGCAGCCCGGCGATCTCCTGCTCGCGCACGCCGATGACTCGCCGGGCGTCCTGGAAGAGCTCGTCGTTGCGGCGACCGACCTCCACTTCTGCCTCCAGCCGACGCTGCAGCTCCACGAGCTCCGCCTCCTGCTCCGCGATCCGTTGTGTGAGCAGCCCTACCTTCCCGACCATGGCGGCCGCCGCGGACGACTCGACGGGACGGTGACTCGACAGCAACCGTGCGTTCGCGCTGCGGAGCTCCTCGGCCTCGGCCTCGAGCGCCGCGGCGTGTTGTTCGCGCACCCCACGCCCCGCGAGACGTGCATCGTCAAGGTCCTCGGGACCGCCCAGGACCAGCAGCACACGGATCGTCGCCGACTCCGCATCAGCCGCCGGGACCTCGATGCTCTTGGGCGCCTCGGAGCCGACCCAGACGGCCTCGACCGCACCCTGGCGCAGCACGCGCGCGCTCGCGAGCACCTCGGCGATGAGCGCCTCCTGGCCGGGCGGTAC
>JAOPZO010000268.1 GCA_025964065.1 Solirubrobacterales bacterium
GGGGTCGCCGGTGCTCCCGCGGGGGTCGCCGGTGCTCCCGCCGGGGTCGCCGGCGCCCCCGCCGCGTCGTCCGGGAGCGGGGCGGCTGCGGTCACTCCTCTGCCGCTGGCGCGTCGGGTGACGGTCTCCGGTGCTCGGATCCTGACGGTCGGGGCCACCCTGCCGAAGGGCGCCAGGGTGGCGAGGATCGCCGTGTTCCGGGTCATCCGGGCCGCGCGGCCGTCCTCGCGGACGGCCGCCAGGACGAAGCTCGTCGGCGTGGCGTACCGCACCGCCGGGAAGGGCAGGCGGCAGACGTTCAGGCTCACGGAGAAGCGCCTCCGGAACCTGAGGCCGGGGCAGTACGTGATCGAGGTCCGCGTCGGGACGTCGCGGAGCGCGCTCGGGCCGGCGACGCGCCGGGCCGCGACGATCAAGAAGGCCGTGCGCTAGGGACGAGCGCGCCCAGCCAACCCCGCGGCACACGACGGCCGCCCCTCGGGGCGGCCGTTCGCGTGCTGGAGCGGCGCCGCGGGCATCACCTCGCGGCGGCGGCGTCGACGGCGGCGCGGATCCTGGCGGCTTCGACGCGCTCCGTGCCGGTCCCGCCCCGTCGGGGACCCCGGGGCGGAAGTACGCCGGGACCCGCGCGGGGCGCAGCATCCGCCGCCCGCCCCGGACCCCGGTCCGCAGGCCGGGTCCGCGATCTGGGCCCGGAGCGCTTGTGCTTCTCGCCCTCGCCGCCGATCGCGTGGGGGAGGTTGGCGTACTCGCGGAGGCTCGCGCCCTCGCCCGGTGCGACGATCGCCTCCCATCCCGACTCGACGGGTCGGCGCGTGTGGGGGTGCTGCGTCCGGAGCGCGTGGGCTCGACGGTCAAGCGCCGAGGAGCTCGCGGGTGACCCGCGGAGCGCAGCCCCGGCGGCTCAGATCCTCCAGGAAGGCTCGCCGCGCGGCGTGGACAGCACGCGCCGGCGCAGGTCGCGGGTTCCCGCGATCCGGACCAGAGCGTCGACGCTGCGAGCGTCCAGGACGACGCATCCGGCGCTCACGGCACGGACGGCCCCACGGAGCTCGACGATCGTGGCGCGCTTCGTCAGGCACCCGCCGGCGCCGCGCTCCAGCGCGAGGAGCGGCAGCCGGGGGTCCTCGTCGGCCGTCACGACCACGACGCGCACGCTCGTGAGCGCACCCCTGAGGGCTCCGAGCACCGAGAGGGCGCGCGCCTGGCCGAGCCCCAGGCCGAGGACGACGACTTCCGGCGCGTGAGCGCGGACGAGCGCGACCGCATCCGCCGTACCCGCGCCGCATCCGAGCATCAGGAAGTCCGGGCCGTCGGCGAACGCCAGGGCCAGCGCATCGCGCACGAGGGGCTGCTCATCGGCCACGACGACGCGGACAGGGGGCATGTGCGGAACCCTGCTGCGGCGTCGGGAACCCGTGCAGCGGAGTCCTGGCACGTCCGGATGCCGGGTCCCGCACGTCCGGCGCCGGGCTCAGAGGCCAGGTCACTCCACCGTGCGGGCAGTCGTTTGCCCCTTTGCACGTACTTCATCGCGACTAGAACTGGCCCTCACAGGACGCGTTCGACCTTCGAGCAGCCAGGGAGTGCAGTCGTGACGTCGCAGTTGCAGCATCAACCACCCAGGAGCACCGCCGCCGATCCGTGCGCGGAGCAGGGCCGGGGCCCGTGCCTCGATCCGACCAGCATCGCTCGCCTCGGCGGACACCGGGCGTTCTGCGCCGACGCGCTCCAGACGCTGCGGGCCATCGCGGCCGCGGGAAGCGGCGCGGAGCCGGCGACGCTCGTCGAGGCCGCCGGACGCCAGGCCGACGCGGTGCGCGTCCGGCTGGCGATCGCCGGGGACTGCCCCATGGTCGACGAGCTGATCGCATTCGACCCGGAGCTCGAGGAGCTCCGCTGCCACCTGCACGACACCACCCTGCAGGTCCTCGAGTACCTCGCCTGCGGCGGTTACGGGCTGTGCACCGACGCCGCGACGATCCGTCTCGTGGCCGATCGCGCCGCGTCCGACCTCGCGACGTGGCTGGAGCTCCCGCCGGCCGCCGACCCGATGTCGCGACTGGACGTCGGGGACCTCGTCCGCGCGCTCGTCGCAGACGCCGAGCGGCTCGGGCTGCCACGGGCGAACGTCCTCGTCGACGAGGACGTGCCGCTCGTCGACGAACGCGCTGCGCGGGCGCTCCGTGGGGCCGTTCGCGAGTCGCTGACGAACGTCCGCAAGCACGCGCGTGCCCATGCGGTCTCCGTCATGGCGCGCCTCGTCGAGGACGAGGTCGTCGTGCTCGTGAGCGACGACGGCGTCGGCTTCGGCGACGCCGCGGTCCCGGGCATCGGGCTCCCTCGCAGCATCGCCGGTCGGCTGGCCACCGCGGGCGGCGCCGCCCAGGTCGTCACCTCCGACCGCGGCACGCACGTCCAGCTCCGGGTGCGGTGCACCGCATGAACATCCGGGTCGTCATCGCCGACGACTTCCCGCTCGTCCGCGCCGGCATGGTGGGGGCGCTCGCGCAGGACCCGGGCATCGAGGTCGTGGCCGAAGCGGGAGACGGCGTGTCGGCGCTCGAGCTCGCGCGGACGCACGAGCCCGACGTCCTGCTCCTCGACCTCCGCATGCCGGGCCTGACCGGGATGTCGGTGCTCGAGCACGTCCGCCGCGAGCTGCCGAGGATCCGGGTCGTCATCATGACCGCCAGCGGGAGCGCCGACAACCTCCTCGATGCGATCACCGCGGGAGCCGCGGGCTACCTCGACAAGCGCACGAGTGCCGAGGGGCTCCGGCAGGCGATCATCTCCGCCCACGGCGGCGGCTCCGTGGTCAGCCCGGAGCTCGCGACGCACCTCCTGCGGGAGTTCTCGGGCGCGCGCACGGGCGATGGCCCGCGAGTCCGTCCTGTGCTCTCCCGGCGCGAATCGAGCGTCCTCCGCCTCCTCGCGAACGGGAGCACCGACGACGAGATCGCCGCCGAGCTCTTCATCTCGCCACGCACGGTGCAGAACCACCTGCATCGCGTGCGGGAGAAGATCGGCCTGCGCCGGCGGGCCGACCTCACCCGGTGGGCGGTGCAGCACGCCATCCTCTGACCGCCTCCGGCCACTAGCGTCCTCAGGACCGCATGAGCCTGGTCGACGCCTTCCCCACCGAGCCGACCGCCGACGCCCTCTTCGACGCCTTCACAGCATGGGCCGAGGAGGAGGGCCTGGCCCTCTACCCGCACCAGGAGGAGGCGGCGATCGAGCTGTTCAGCGGCAGCAACGTCGTGCTCGCGACCCCGACGGGCTCGGGCAAGTCGATGGTCGCCGTGGCGGCGCACTTCGCGGCGCTCGCCGAGGGGCGCTCGACGTACTACACCGCACCGATCAAGGCGCTCGTCTCGGAGAAGTTCTTCGCCCTGTGCGCGATCTTCGGCGCCGACGACGTGGGGATGCTCACGGGCGACGCGTCGGTGAACCCGGACGCGCCGATCATCTGCTGCACGGCCGAGGTCCTCGCGAACATCGCGCTGCGCGAGGGCGGCGGCGCGGACGTCGGGCAGGTCGTGATGGACGAGTTCCACTTCTACGCGGACGGGCAGCGCGGCTGGGCGTGGCAGGTCCCCCTGCTGAGCCTCCCGAACGCGCAGTTCGTCCTCATGTCGGCGACGCTCGGCGACGTCTCCCGGATCGCGGAGGACCTCACGAAGCGGACGGGCCGCCCGACCGCGATCATCGACGACGCCGAGCGGCCCGTGCCGCTCACGCACTCCTGGTCGCTGCAGCCGCTGCACGAGCTCCTGGAGGAGCTCGTCGCGACCGACCAGGCGCCGATCTACGTCGTCCACTTCACGCAGGCCTCGGCGATGGAGCGCGCGCAGTCGCTGCTCTCGGCGAAGCTCTGCACGCGGGAGGAGCGCGAGGCGATCGCGGAGGCCATCGGCGCCTTCCGCTTCACCGCGGGCTTCGGCCGCACGCTCTCCAAGCTCGTCCGCGGCGGCGTCGGCGTCCACCACGCGGGGATGCTGCCGCGCTACCGGCGCCTCGTCGAGCAGCTCGCGCAGACCGGCCTGCTGAAGGTCATCTGCGGCACCGACACGCTCGGGGTCGGCATCAACGTCCCGATCCGCACCGTGGTCTTCACGAGCCTCGCGAAGTACGACGGCACCCGCCACCGGCTCCTGAAGGCGCGGGAGTACCACCAGATCGCGGGCCGCGCCGGCCGCGCGGGCTTCGACACCTCGGGGCACGTCGTCGTCCAGGCGCCGGACCACGTCATCGAGCGGGCGCGCGCGCTCGAGAAGGCGGGTGAGGACCCGAGGAAGCGCCGGAAGGTGCAGACGAAGAAGCCCGTCGAGGGCGCGGTGAGCTGGACCGAGGAGACCTTCGACCGCCTTCGCGACGCCGTCCCCGAGCCGCTCGTCTCGAAGATGCGCGTCGATCACGCGATGATTCTCAACGTCGTCAACCAGCCCGCGGACCCCGTCGAGACGATGCGGGCGCTCATGGAGGACAACCACGAGGACGAGCGCGGCCGGCGGCGGCTCGTCGAGCAGGCGCAGGTGCTCGGCGACGAGCTCGTCGAGGCCGGCGTGCTGGAGTGGCTCGCCGTGCCGGACCCCGAGGGCCGGACGCTGCAGCTCGCCCTCGCGCTCCAGGACGACTTCGCGCTCAACCAGCCGCTCGCCTCGTTCGCACTCGTCGCGTTCGGCCTGCTCGACCCCGAGGCGGAGACGTATTCGCGCGACGTGCTCTCCGTGGTCGAGGCGATCCTCGACGACCCCTTCCCCGTGCTCATGGCGCAGGCGCACAAGGAGCGCGGCGAGGCCGTGGCGGAGATGAAGGCCGAGGGCATCGAGTACGAGGAGCGGATGGAGCTCCTCGAGGAGGTCACCTACCCCCGGCCGCTCGGGGAGCCGCTGCTCGTCGCGCTGCGCACGTACCGCGAGACGCGCCCGTGGGTCCGCGAGTCCGACCTGTCCCCGAAGTCCGTCGTGCGCGACATGTACGAGAACGGGCGCACCTTCACGGAGTTCGTCGCCCACTACGGGCTCGCCCGCTCCGAGGGGCTCGTGCTCCGCTATCTCTCCGGCGCGTACCGCGCGCTGCGCCAGACCGTGCCCGACGAGGTGAAGACCGAGGAGCTCGAGGAGATCATCGAGTGGCTCGGCGAGACGGTGCGCCAGACCGACTCGAGCCTGCTCGACGAGTGGGAGGCGCTGACCGACCCCGAGTCCGTGGAACGCGCTGCGGCGACGCTCGCCGCCGGCGAGGCGCTCCCGCCGCCGCGGCCGATCACGGCGAACAAGCGGGCGTTCCGGGTGATGGTGCGCAACGCGATGTTCCAGAAGGTCCTGCTCGCCTCCCGCGATCGCGCGGGCGACCTCGGGCAGCTCGAGGCCGCCTCGGCGGCGCTCACCGACCCGCCCGGGAAGGTCGCGATGACCGCGGCCCGCTGGGAGGAGGCGCTCACGGCCTACTGGGCCGAGCACGAGTGGATGGGGGCAGGCCCCGAGGCGCGCTCGCCGCAGCTCCTGATCGTCGACGAGGCGCCGGCCGACGGGACCCGTACCTGGACGGTGCGCCAGGTCGTGCAGGACCCGGAGGAGCACTTCGACGTCACGATCCTGGCGACGGTCGACCTCGACGCGAGCGACGCCGTCGGCGAGCCCGTCGTGCGGACGGTCTCGTTCGGCCAGCACGGCCCCTGAGCACCCGCACACCACGGTGAGATCCGGATCGGCCCCACCCCCGGAGCTGATCCGGATCTCAGCGGCGGTCGGGTGCGTCCGGGCTGGCGCGACCGCCGGCCCTACGTGCCGGTCTCGAGCGCTCCGGCCCTCCGGACAGCGTTCGACCCAACGCCGCCCCGTGGGCGCCCTCAGCGCAGCTGCTGCACGAGCAGCCCCAGCGCCCGCGCGGCGAACGCCTCCATGTTCGCCTCGCGGTCCGCGGCGCCCGTCAGCACGTGCTCGGCCGCGGCGGCC
>JAOPZO010000197.1 GCA_025964065.1 Solirubrobacterales bacterium
GCGCCGGCCTCGTCGACGACGCGGACCTCGGCGAAGAGGACGGGCCGCCCGCACGAGTCGGGGCGCTCCTCGTGCTCCTCCGGGCGCAGGACGCAGGCCAGCGGCCCGATCTCCGACTGTCCGAAGCAGTTGTAGAAGCCGACCGCCGGGAGCGCGGAGCGCAGCCGCTGGAGGATCGGCACGGGCATGATCGATGCGCCGTAGAAGGCCTTCCGGAGCCCGGCGAGGTCGCGCGACTCGAGCTCTGGGTGGTTCGCGACGGCAACCCACACCGTCGGCGGGAGGAAGACCGCGTTGACCCCGCGCTGCTCGACGTGCGCGAACAGCTCCTCGACGTCCGGCCCCGCCGTGAGGTGGCTCGTCGCCCCGACCGCGAGCGCCGGCAGGAGGAAGACGTGCATCTGGGCCGAGTGGTAGAGCGGCAGCGAGTGGAGCGTGACGTCGCGCTCCGTGAGCTCGAGGGCCAGGATGGCCGAGACGTACTCGTGGAGGAGCGCGCGGTGGCTCATCATCGCGCCCTTCGGCCGCGAGGTCGTGCCGGAGGTGTAGAGGAGCTGCGCGAGGTCCTCGTCGTGGACCCCGTCCTGCTCGTGGACCGCCCCCGTCCCGTCCTGCATCCAGGTGAGGACGTCGTCGTCGCTGCTGCCGCCGGGGAGCAGCGCGGCGCGACGCAGGCCGTTCAGCTCGCCCGCCACCGCGTCGACCAGCGGGGCGAGGGACGGGTCGACGAAGACGACGGACGCCTCGCACTGGGTGAGCAGGTAGGTCAGCTCGTCGCCCGTGGCGTTGAAGTTCACGGGGACGTGGACGAGGCCCGCCCGCGCGCAGCCGAGGTAGAGCGCGAGGTACGCGTCGGAGTTCTTGCCGTAGGCCAAGACGCGGTCCCCCTTCGAGAGCCCGCCTGCGAGCAGGCGGGCCGCGACCCGGCCCACGGCGACGTCGAGCTCCGCGTACGTCCACTCGCGGTCGCCGAAGACGAGCGCGGTGCGCCCGGGGTTGCGCGCGGCGCTGCGGGTCAGGACCTGCCCGACGGTGCTCGGAAAGCTGCTCGGTGCTGGCATGGGAGGACGCTAGCCGCGCCGGGTGACGTGAGTCAAGGCAAGTTGACGCGCGTCAAAGACGGGCGTCGGCGTTCCGCGCCCCCCGGCCCGCGGGGCCTCGGCGCGAAACGACCCGGTCGGCGGACCCTCTGCGCCGAGGGCTTGCGGCGAGCGGCCACGGCGGCGGGGCGAGCGAGGGGTCGACCGCCGCGTCATGGTGGACGGGGGGTCGGCGGCGGCTCCCGTGCACCGCGACTGGGGGCGAGGGACACGAGCTCGGCCCTCTCGCTACTCAAGGGTCGGCTTGACGGCCGCGAGGGCGCGCCGTCGGAGGCAAGGAACGGCAGATCTGGAGCGAGGGGCGCCAGATCGGCCCTCTGGCGCTCGACCGCCCCGGCCGCGCCGCACCCCGCCGCGCCCCGCAACCTTGCGGAGAACTGCGGATGCCGGGCGGCCCGCGGCGCGCCACCATTGCGGCATGCGCGTGCTCCCTCCCAGGCGCTGAGCCATGTTCGACCACGTCCTCGTCGGCATCGGGGACGCGACCCGCGCCGGGCCGGCGCTGGATCTCGCCCGCCGAGTGGTCGCGCCGGGCGGGCGGCTCACCCTGGGGCACGTGTGGATCCGGGGCGACGGGGTGATCGCGATGGCCGCCGGCACGCCGCACCCGGCGACCGCGGGACGCGAGCTGCTCGAGCGGATCCTGCTCCGGAGCGACCTCGGGTCCCGGTGCGGCGTCGCGGTTCGCGACGCCCTCGCCCTGGGCCGCGGCCTCCGCGAGCTGGCGGCGGGCGTGCGATGCGACCTCCTCGTCCTCGGCTCGTCGTGGCCCACCCGCCCCGGCGCCGGCGTCCACCTCTCGCGTGAGGTCCGCGCCGCGCTGCACGGCGCGCCGTGCGCCGTCGCGGTGACTCCCGCCGGCCCGCTGCCCGGCGACACCCCGCACGTCCTCGGGGTCGCCTTCGAGGACGGGCCGGCGGGCTGGACGGCGCTGCGCACCGCGCAGGCGCTCGCGCCCCGCCTGGGCGCCGACGTCCACGCGCTCGCGGTCATCGACCCCCAGCCCGGCTCCTGGATGGCCGTCGACGTGGCCATGACCGAGGTCGCGGAGCAGGTCACGGAGGCGGAGCGCACGCGGCTGCGGACGCTCCTCGAGCCGGAGACGCCCGCCCCGCCGAGGATCGTGGTCGGCGCCCCGGTGCCCGCGCTCCGGGAGTGGTCCGGCGAGCTCGGCCTGCTCGTCCTCGGCGCGCGGAGCACGGGCCCGGTGCGCCGCCTCCTGCCGGGGAGCACGGCCGATGCGCTGGTGTGCGACGCCCACTGCGCCGTCCTGGTCGTCCCCGAGCGCCGGCCCGCGCACGCGAAGCGGGCCGCCGACGCCGCGGGAGCCTCGGCTACCGCTTGAGGGGCCCGCTCGTCGTGAGGCCCTGACTCGTCCTCGGGTGACCGAGCTCGCGGCCCGACCTGCAGATCGACACCTCCTCGGCGACCGCCCCCGGCGTCCTCCTCGTCACGGGCGCCAGGGGCGGGATCGACGCCGCGACCGCCCGCACGCTCGCCGCGACGGACGACCGCCGAGGCCCGGGGCTCAGCTCCCGCCCGCGCGACGCGCCTGCGCGCCGTCCGCGATGACCTGCCAGAGCCCGACCACGTCGTCGGCGAAGCGCTCGAGCGGCAGCTCGACGCGCCCGTCGAGCCAGTCGAGCACGGCCTGGCTCGTCCCGCCGACGACGAACGCGGCGGCGAGGTCGACGAGCGGGTCGGCCCCCTCGCCCCACGCGAGCACGGAGCGCCCGTCGGCCGCCACGGCCTCGATCACACGGCGGATGGCCGCCGCGCCGACGTCGGCCGCC
>JAOPZO010000233.1 GCA_025964065.1 Solirubrobacterales bacterium
GCCGCCGCGCCGGACGCCGGCGCTGCGGAGCCCGACGCCAACACGGGCGGGGCCAGCCCCGGCGGGCTGAGCGACTTCTGCGCGCAGAACCCCGGCGCCTGCGGCCAGTAGGCGGCGCTTCGCCCCACGGTCGAGGTCGACCGGTGTGATCACCGACGATCGGTCGAGTCGAATCGGCGTGGCAGGGGACCAGACTGACGGACTCACCCGATCAGGAGGTCCCCTTGTCGTACCAATCCCTCGCGCGTTCGCTCGCGGCAGTTTCCCTCGTCGCGGTCCTGGGCCCCGTCGCCTCCGCGGAGGCGTACAACTATGTCCTCTCCGGCAACGGCGAGTCCTGGGGCGTGCAGGACGGGGCGGCGCCGCGCGTCGACACCGGGTCGATCCGCGACACGACCTCGAACAGCCTGCGCGGCTTCGGCGGCCTCCGCGTCCGCGTCTCCACCGGCCCGCTCCGCAACGGCGAGCTCGTCCGCGGCTTCAACCTCCGCTTCACGCCGCCCGAGCGGTTCGAGACCACGACGTCCGTCGACCTCGGCGGGATCGCGATCGCCCGCGCCCTGCGCTTCAACCGCGCGAGCACCGCCAACTGGGGCCGCTGGGTCGACACCTTCGTCAACACGACCGACGCCCCGATCGACGTCGAGGTCGCCTTCGGCGGCCAGACCGGCATCGGCAACGCCGCCGGGACGACGAACGCGCTCGTCTCGGACACCTCGAGCGGCGACGCCGTCGCGGGCCCCGAGGACTCGTGGGTGCTGAGCCGCACCGGGACGGCGCCCGCCGCCGCGACCGCCGCGGGCCCGTCCGCCGTCGTCCTCGGGACCCCGGACCCGTTCGCCGGCGCCCTCGTCCGCACCGCGAACTTCCTGCGCGACCCGTTCACCCGTGCCCCGAGCACCACGGGCCACGAGGCGAACTTCGTCGGGTACGAGAACGCCTTCACGCTCGCCCCCGGCGAGGGACGCGTGCTCGCGCACTTCGTCGCGATCGGGACCACCGAGAGCACGACCGGGACCGGGAGCGCCGCTCCGGGGGGTCAGGTCAGCGCGGTCCGCGGTGTCGCCGCCGGCCTCGCCTCCTCGCCGAGCTTCGCCGACCTCACGAAGCCCGAGCTGTGCGCGCTCGAGAACTGGGACATCCGGGCGCTCACGACGCCGCAAGCGCCCGCGACGACCCCCGCGATCACGATCCGCGGCTTCGACGCGGCGGCGGACTGCCCCGCCGCCGCCGAGCCCGCGATCCCCGCGCTCGCGCCGCCCACCCCCACCACCACCGGCTCGACGTACGACGTCGTCGGCAAGTCGATCGGCACCCTCCGCGCCGACATGGAGGCCGGGCGGACCACCTCGCGGGAGATCACCCGCGCCTACCTCGACCGCATCGCGGCGTACGACCGCGGCTCCTTCGGGTTCAACTCGTACACGACGGTCGCCAAGGACGCCATGGCGCAGGCGAAGGCCGCCGACGCCCGGCGCGCCGCCGGGGACTCCACGCCCGTCCTCGGAGTGCCGCTCGCGATCAAGGACCTCTACGACACGAAGGACATGCCGACGACGAACGGCTCGCTCGTCTTCGAGGGCTACCGGCCGCCGAGCGACGCGACCCAGGTCGCGAAGCTCCGCGACGCGGGCGCGATCATCCTCGGCAAGGCGTCGCTCGAGGAGTACGCGCTCTCGGGCCAGTACTCCGACTCCGCCTACGGCCAGGTGTGGAACGCGTTCCAGCCCTCCAAGTCCTCGCTGGCCTCGAGCGGCGGCACGGCCGTCGCGACCGCGGCAAGCCTCGCGGCGGGCGGGCTCGGCTCGCAGACGGGTGACTCGCTGTACGCACCGGCGAGCGCCGCCTCGCTCTACACGCTGCGCGGCACGGACGGGCTCGCGAGCTCGGCCGGCGTCATGCCGCTGAGCTGGCTGCAGGACTACGCGGGCGCCATCACGCGCTCGCTGCCGGACCTCGCGGACATCCTCAACGTCACGACGGGCACCGACCCGCGGGACGTGACGACGGTCGAGGCCGACGCGGACGCGAAGCGGCCCGCGGACTGGAACACCGCGCTCCGGCCGGACGCCCTGCAGGGCAAGCGCATCGGCTACTACGCCTCGGCCTTCGTCGACCCCTTCGGGACGACCGGGACCGTGGACGCGCAGCTCGCCGCGCTCCAGTCGTTCGTCGACGCGGGCGCGACGCTCGTGCAGATCGGCGGCGGCCCGACGCTGCCGCTGAACAACGCGCCGGGGGCCCGCGACTTCCAGGGCTGGAAGTACTACATCGAGGACCACCCGAACCTCCCGTACCAGGACCCGCGGGAGATCCTCGCGAGCCAGAAGCGCCTCCCGTACCGGCGCCAGGCGAACGGCTACACGGGCGCGGGCGAGATGGACGCCGCCGCGATCGCGCAGTACAAGAAGTTCCGCGCGGACGCGAAGGTCGCGGTCGCGGCCTGGCTCGACGCCCCGCCGGCCCCCGTCGTGCCCGGGACCGCCACGGCCTCCCCGGGCGCCCTCGACGCCGTCGCGTTCCCGGCGCTGAAGTCCGACATCTCGCTGAACGACGGCGGAAGCAACGCGTTCGGCCGCGGGGACCCGCCCACGAACGGCGCGGGCGCACCGTCCGTCGCCTTCCCGGCGGGGGTCAACGACCACGGCGAGCCCATGAACCTCCAGCTCGTCGGGCGCGCCTTCGACGACGCCGACCTCATGGGGTATGCGTTCGCCTACGACGCGGTCAAGCAGGGGCACGTGGAGACGACCACGGCTCCCGCGCTGCCCTACGCGGCCGACCCGACGCCGCCCGTGATCACCGCGCCGGACCCGGTGGCGCCCGTCACGGGCCCGCCGGCGACGGCTCCGGCGACGGCCGCTGCGCCGACCGCGGTCGCGGCGGTGGCC
>JAOPZO010000257.1 GCA_025964065.1 Solirubrobacterales bacterium
CGCCGCGGGTCCTCCGTCAGGTGGCCGACGAACGCGCGCACGGCGTCGCGGATCGCTCGCGGTCCCGGGGAGCCGGGCACGATCGCGCCCGTCGACACCGCGATGACGTCGGTCGTGAGGTGGTCGAGGACGGCGGCGACGACCTCGTCGACGTCCTTGAAGCTCTCGTAGAAGTAGCGCTTGTTGAGGCCCGCCTCGCGGCACAGCGGCTCGATCCTGAGCGCCCGCCAGCCCTCGCGCGCGCCGAACGCGAAAGCGGCGTCGACGAGCGCGGCCCGGCGCTCCGCCGCGCGCTCGTCCCCGCTGCGGCCGCCGTAGGACCGTCCGGCCGGCGCGTTGACGCCCGTCATCTGGTCCGGTACCGTACCAGATGGTTCCCGCGTCTTCCGGAGGTCGTTCCGCGCCATGAGTGCCCCAGTGTCCCTACGTCTGCGCACCGCTGCCACCAGTGCGATCGACCGCGTCCCCTCCTACGGCGTGCGCGCGCTCGCGCCGCCCCCGCCCGGCAGCGGCCTGAAGCCGGTCATGGGCGACCCCGGCCTCCCGGTCGTCGGGCACACCCTGGGCTTCGTCGGCTCCATGCTCGACGCCTCGCGGGAGCGGTACGCGCGCTACGGCACGGTCTCCTGGGCGAACGTCATCGGCACGCCGCTGGTGATCGCGCTGGGACCGGACGCCATCGAGCGCATCCTCGTGAACAAGGACCGCGCGTTCGCGAGCCGCGAGGGCTGGAACTACTTCATCGGCCCGTTCTTCGACCGCGGCGTGATGCTCATGGACTTCGAGGAGCACCGGCACCACCGCCGGATCATGCAGGAGGCGTTCCGCCGCGAGCAGCTCGTCCGCTACGTCGAGGCCATGAACCCGGCCATCGAGCGGGGCATCGCGGCCTGGGAGCCACGGGAGGGCTTCCGGCTCTACGACCGGACGAAGCAGCTCACGCTCGACATCGCCACCGAGGTCTTCGTCGGCGGGGCGCTCGGGGCCGAGGCCGACCGGCTCAACCGCGCGTTCGTCGACGCGGTGCACGGCGGGCAGGCCATCGTCCGCCGCGACGTCCCGGGCGGCCGCTGGCACCGGGGGCTCCTGGGGCGACGAGTGCTCGAGGACTGGTTCCGCGAGCAGCTGCCCGCGCGCCGCGCGAGCGGCGGGAACGACCTCTTCAGCGTCCTCTGCCGCGCGGAGACCGAGGACGGGGAGCGCTTCTCGGACGAGGACGTCGTCGCCCACATGATCTTCACGCTCATGGCCGCGCACGACACGAGCACGATCACCTTCGCCATGGCGGCGCTGCAGCTCGCGCGCCACCCCGAGTGGCAGGAGCGGCTCCGTGAGGAGTCGCGGGCGCTCGGCAAGGCGACGATCGGCTTCGACGACCTCGACGCGCTCCCCGCCATGGACCTCGTCTTCAAGGAGACGCTCCGCTCGAACTCGCCCGTGGGCCTCGTCGCCCGCGAGGCGCGCTTCGACACGGAGATCGACGGCCACTTCGTCCCGGCGGGCGCCCGGATCGGGCTCGGCCTCTTTCCCTCGATGCGGATGGAGCCGTGGTGGAGCGATCCGGACCGCTTCGACCCCGAGCGGTTCTCCCCGGAGCGCCGGGAGGACGCCTGGCACAAGTACGCGTTCGCCCCGTTCGGCGGCACCGCGCACAAGTGCATCGGCATGCACTTCGGCGCGATGGAGGTGAAGGCCATGCTCCACCAGCTGCTCCTGCGCTTCTCGCTCGACGTGCCCGCGGGCTACGAGCCGCTCATGGACTACGGGACGGGCGTCTTCCCCGCGGACGGGCTGCCGCTGACGCTCCGCCGCATCTGACGCACCTCCGTAGCTGCGGCCGTTCGCGCACACGGTGGTCAAGCGCCCCTCCGCCGGAGCCGGGTCCACCCTCGGCAACGTCGTCTGGTTCCTCCGCGTCTCGCTCACGCCGTACGGGCGGGACATGGTGCCCGTGGCGGGCGTCACCGCTGGCCGCGCGGCTTCTCGCCCTCCGCGGGCCCCACGTAGCACCAGTGGCCGGCCTCGCGGACGAACGCGCTGCGCTCCTCCTGGTGCCCGCGGACACGGTTCGCGGTGTCCCAGAAGTGCGCGACGAACCTCACCGTTCCCTCCTCGTCCCCCACGTCGCCGGCGGTCGTCCCGAGGACCTCGAGCCGCCGCCACTCCAGGGCGGGATCGAGTTCGAGCGACGCCGGCCGCGTCGCGGGGTGCCAGCTCGCCAGGAGGTAGACGGCCTCGCCGACCGCGAACGCGCTGTAGCGGGAGCGCATCAACCGCTCCGCCGTGGGGGCGGTGGCGCGCCCGGACGCGCGCCCGTGGTGGAGCGGGCGGCAGCAGTCCGCGTACGGGACGCCGGAGCCGCAGGGGCAGCGGAGCGGCATGCGCGGGCCGGGCGAACGCGACACGGGTGCGAACCTAGCTCGCCCGGGGTCGCAGCGATCTGCGGGGTCGGACGACTCGGCGCCGCGTCCCCACCTCCGGGTCGCCACACTCCGGCTCCCATGCCCCTCACCAGCGCCCCCTCGTCCCGCGGCCTCTCGCACGACCACCGCGAGATCCTCGCCACGGTCGATGCCTTCTCCCGCCAGGTGCTCCACCCGCTGCAGCAGCGCATGGACGACGAGGAGTGGTGGCCGCCGGAGGTCTTCCCCCGCCTCGGCGAGCAGGGGTTCATGGGCGTGAACGTCCCCATGGACCTCGGCGGCGCCGGCGCCGACTTCGTCAGCGAGTGCCTCGTCACCCAGGCCATCTCGCGGTGGAACCCGGCGGTGGGGCTGTCCTACGCCGCGCACGAGAACCTCTGCCTCGACAACGTCGTCGCGAACGCGGGTGACGCGGTCAAGGCGCGGTGGGTGCCGGGGATGTGCGACGGCTCGGTCGTCGGCGCGCTCGGGCTGACCGAGCCGGGTGCCGGGTCCGACGCGCTCGGCGGCATGCGTACGACCGCGGTGCGGGACGGGGACGACTTCGTCCTCAACGGGACGAAGCTCTACATCACGAACGGCACGATCGCCGACGTCGTGCTGACCTATGCGAAGACGACGCCGGCGGCCGGCCCGCGCGGCATCACCGCCTTCCTCGTGGACACGACGGCCCCCGGCTTCCGGGTCGCGCAGAAGCTCACGAAGATGGGCCTGCGCGGCAGCCAGACCGCCGAGCTCGTCTACGAGGACGTGCGCGTCCCGGCCGACCACGTCCTCGGCGACGTCGACCGCGGCGTGTCCATCGTCATGAACGGCCTGGACCGCGAGCGGGTCGTCATCGCCTTCAACGCGCTCGGGATCGCGGAGCGCGCGCTCGAGGTCTCCATCGCCTTCGCGCAGGACCGGGAGCAGTTCGGCAAGCCCATCGGCGCGAACCAGCTCATCTCGGGCCAGATCGCCGACATGTACGTCGAGCTCGAGGCGCTCCGCTCCTTCGCGCTCGACGTCGCCTTCGAGGTCCAGGAGACGCCGCACGGCACCGCCGTCCAGCAGACGGCCACCCGCTCGGCGGCCCTGGTGCTGCTCGCGGGCCGCAC
Source organism: Solirubrobacterales bacterium (assembly GCA_025964065.1). Lineage (GTDB taxonomy): Bacteria > Actinomycetota > Thermoleophilia > Solirubrobacterales > Solirubrobacteraceae > Paraconexibacter. The sequence goes on from JAOPZO010000257.1 coordinate 3,521, forward strand.
GCTCAACGCGATCACGGACCGCGGCGTGCAGATCCACGGCGGCGGCGGCTACATCTGGGAGACGGAGATCAACCGGCTCTACCGCACGGCCAAGCTCTACGAGATCGGCGCCGGGACCAACGAGGTCCGGCAGACGATCATCGGCTCGAACCTGCTCGGCATCAAGGCGCGCTGACCCCGTGCCCCCTGCAGCTCCGCCCGGAAGCTGAATCAGGCGACGGGGCGTCAGATCCAGCCGAGGCGACGCGCGGTGGCGCAGGCCTCGTGCCGGTTCGCGGCGCCGAGCTTCGTCATCGCGTTGGAGAGGTAGTTGCGGACGGTGCCCGGGGAGAGCGCGGCACGGTGCGCGATCTCGTCGATCGGGGCGCCGGTCGCGGCGAGCTCGAGGACGTCCGCTTCACGGGGCGTCAGCGGGCTGTCGCCGGCCGCGATCGCTTCGGCGGCGAGCTCGGAGTCGACGTGCCGCCCGCCCTCATGGACGGTCCGGACCACGGCGGCGAGCGTCGCGGCGGAGGTGGTCTTGGGCAGGAAGCCGCGCACGCCCGCGGCCAGGGCGCGCTTGAGGTGCCCTGGCCGGCCGTGGCTCGTGATGATCACGCAGCCGCAGCCCGGGAGCAGCCGGGTGAGCTGCTCGGCCGCGGCGATGCCGTCGAGCTTCGGCATCTGCAGGTCGAGCACGGCCACGTCGGCGGCGTACTTGACCGCCGCCGTGACCGCGTGCTCGCCGTTCGCCGCTTCGGCGACGACCGACAAGTCGTCCTCCAGGTCGAGCATCTGCGCCAGCGCCGTGCGGATCAGGAGCTCGTCGTCGGCGAGCACCACCCGGATCGGCGCGCTCATGCGCACCCGCCCGCGGGCTGCGTCGCGCCGCGCGGTCCGGCGCCCGGGAGCCGCGCCTCGACCGTCCAGTGGCCGGTGTCGTCCGCCTGGGCGTCGAGCGAGGCCCCGAGCGGCAGGAGGCGCTCGCGCAGGTGCCGTAGCCCCGAGCCGTCGGACGGGCAGCCGGTGTGGACGCCGTCGTTGTCCACCCGCAGCCGGCCGTCGGCGAAGGAGACGTCGACGCACGTGGCGCTCGAGTGCCGGAGCACGTTCGTGCAGCACTCGCGGACGATCCAGGCGGCGGGCTCGTGCCAGGCCCGCGGGAGGGACTCGACGCCCAGCCGCACCTCGATCCCGGCCGAGCGCAGCAACGACCGGGCGCCGTCGAGCTCCCTGGGGAGGTCGACGGGACGGTAGCCGCGCGCCATCTCGCGAGCCTCCCGCAGCGCCTCGTGCGCCACGCCGCGGACCTCGAGCATCCGCTCCGCGGCACGATCGTCACCGCGCTCGGCAAGGGTGGCGGCCAGCTCGGCTTGCACGGCGATGGTGGAGAGCCGGCGGCCCAGGATGTCGTGCACGTCGCGCGAGAACCGCAGGCGCTCCTCGGCCACCGCCAGCTGCGCCTGCGCCCGGCGAGCGAGGTCGAGGTCCGTCACGATCCCCAGCACCCACATCGACACGCGTCCGGTGACGAGGAGCGCAGCTGCGAGCAGCGCTGCCCCGCCGATGTCCGCCGCCGCCCCACCGCTGATCCCGCCGAGCAGGCCGGCGAGCAGGACGAGGGCCAAGGCGATCCGCCGTCCCGACAGCGCGCCGAGCGACAGCGCGAGGCTCGAGACCACCGTGGCGGTCGCGGCGCCGCGGACCTCCTCCGGCAACGAGGTCACGGCGACCCCGAAGTACACCGCGCACGCCAGGCCGAAGGGGACCAGGCGTCGCCACCCCGGCGGCTGCACCAGGGGGAACGCCCGCAGCACCTCCGCGAGGAGCACGAACGCGAGGGCCGTGACCGCCGCGCCGCCCCCCAGGAGGGCCGCGGCCTGGCCCCCGCTCCCGTGCGCCAGCGCGACGGTGAGCAGCGTGGCGCCGTTGAACGCCCACAGCACCACGTACAACGACTGGCGGGTGTAGAGCTCGACGCGTTCGGCGCCTCCGAGCTGCGACCAGCGCCGGCGCCCGGCCATCAGGTGCGCGGCTCCCACCGCATCGAGCGCCGGGCCAGCACGACGGCCAGCGCCGTCCAGGCTGCGACGACGAGCAGCGGGCCGGCCGCCGGCCCCCAGCTCTCGGTGAAGCTCAGGGTCGTCTCCTTCGCCCCCGTGCCGTCGAGGCCGAACCAGCCGACCCGGACCAGGTCGGAGATCGCGGCGCCCGGGGTGAGCGAGAGCACGTCACGCACCCGGTCGGGCATGTCCGGGATGGAGCTCGTCAGCTGGCCGAGGGAGGCGATGAGGATGATCGGCATGCTGGTCAGCTGGGCGGCCTCGGCGTTCCTGGTCCAGGCCGCGGTCCAGTACGCGAAGGCGGTGAACATGACCACCGCAGCGCAGGCGAGCGCCGCGTAGAGGAGCGGGTTGACGGGCAGGGGCTGGCCGGCTGCGGCGGCGATCGGGACGGCGAGCGCGCTGAGGACCAGCGCGCTGACCGCGCCCGGCAGCGCGATGCTGAGCAGCAGCTCGGCGTCGCGCGCCTCGCCCGTCCGCATGCGCTTGAGCACGAGCTCGTCGCGGCGGCTGACGAACTGGGCCAGGACGTTGTAGTAGACGGGAAAGAGGGAGATGACCAGGAGCATCGTGACGATCGCGCCGGCTCCGACCGTCGGAGTGCCGCGCTCACCGGTGAGGAGCAGGGCGAGCGGCAGCAACGGCAGCACCCCGGCGTACGCGAACGCGAGGCGGTTGCGCGAGAGCAGCACGGCGTTCCAGCGGGTGAGGCCGAGGATGCGATGGAGCGAGAGCGCGCTCATCGAAGGGCCCCGTCCTCGATGGTGGCTCCCGACGCCGGTTCGCGCCCGTCGGCGATCGACAGGAACACGGTCTCGAGGCTCGGGCTGCGCGCGTCGAGGCCCTCGAGCGGTCGGCCGACGTGGGCCGACCAGGCCAGCAGGTCCGACAGCGAGCGCTGGAGGGCGTCGGTCTCCAGGGTCGTGCGCCCGTTCTCGCGGAAGCTGCGGCGCACGCCGGCGAGGTCCTCCGGGACGCCGTCGACGGTTGCGAAGCTGATGGTCGACGGGTAGCCCGCGGCGATCTCCGTCGGGGTCCCCGACCGGACGATCGCGCCGGCGTGCATGATCTCCAGCCGGTCGGCCAGCGTCTCGGCCTCCTCGAGGTAGTGGGTGGTGAGGAGGACCGTCGCGCCCCGGTCGCGCAGGGCGGAGACCAGCCGCCAGACCTCACGGCGGCTCTCGGGATCGAGGCCCGTCGTGGGCTCGTCGAGGATCACGAGCTCCGGGTCGCCCATCAGCGTGCACGCCAGGTCCACGCGGCGGGTCTCCCCGCCGGAGAGGGCGAGCATCCGCACGTCGGCTCGCTGCTCCAGCCCGAGCAGCACCAGCATGTCCTCGACCGAACGCGGCGCGGTGAGCGTCGCGCTCCAGAGCCGTAGCGTCTCGCGCACGGTCAGGTCACCCGAGAACCCACTGCGCTGGAGCAGGACGCCGGTGCGACGGCGCAGGACGGCGCGGTCGGCGACCGGGTGCAGGCCCAGCACGTCGACCTCGCCCCCGGAGGCCGGCGCGAGCCCCTCGATCACCTCCAGCGTCGAGGTCTTCCCGGCTCCGTTGGTGCCGAGCAGCGCGGTGATCGAGCCCGTCGGCACATCGAGGTCGACCCCACGGACGGCCTCGTACACCGAAGCTCCCTGCCCGTAGGAGCGGCGCAGGCCCCGGACCCGGATCGCCGGAGCAGGAGCAGGACGAGGAACGTTCATGCCCCCAGCGTCCACCCGGAGCGCCTCGAATGACAGTCCCAGACCTCACCGGTTCCCCATGACAAACGTCACGGGCCGCCACGTGGCCGACCCACGGCGGCCACCGGGAGCCGGCTCGTGGGAGCGTCGACCGGTCACCGGAGCACCATGACGGACCTCACCCCGTCCGACGGCGGGGTGGCCGGCGCCCGGCGTTCCCCGGACCTCGCGCGATCGGCGTAGTGTCGGCCGCGACTCCGAAATCCACGGAAGGCCGCACATGCACACGTCCTCGATCTCGCGCCGGAAGGCCCGGCGTCCTGCGCGCGCGGCCACTCCGGGCGAGAGGCGGGCTCCCCTCCTGCGCATGCCCTCGTCCTCGCGCCTGCCGGCGCTGGCCGGCCTCGTCGCGATCACCGTCCTCCTCGCGCCCGCCGGCGCCCAGGCCTTCGACACCGGCCCCCACTCGGACCTCACGCGCGACGCGCTCTCCAGCGAGGGCTTCGGCGCCACCGCCGTGGACGTCGTCGTGGTCAACAACTGGTTCACCGACCTGTACTCGAACTCGTCGAAGGTCCCGCAATCGGGGCACGCCGACACCGCCGTCTCGATCTTCGGTGCGCTGTTCGAGAACGACGAGCGGTGGCCTCAGGCGGTGCTCGACGGCGCGAACCGGACGCACTTCGACTCGTCGATCGCCGACGTCTCGAACGTCGGGAGGGCGGAGGCGGAGTGGGACCGCCTGCAGCGCTCCACCTCGCAGCTGCTGCGCAGCGCCAAGGCCGCCGGCTCGAGGAACAAGGAGCTCCGGGTCCTCTCGACGCTCGGCATGGGCCTGCATGCGATCCAGGACTTCTACTCGCACTCCAACTGGATCGAGCAGCCAGGGGTCACCGGAGCGGACGGCCCCGACTGGTCGGCGTCGACGGTCGGGCTCACACCGACGTGGTTCGACGTCCCCAAGCGCACGCGCGACGGGCTCAACGTCTACATCGGCGACTCCACGGGGCACGAGGACCGGCCGCACGGCGCCTGGAACACCGACGGCAACCGGTCCGTCGCCGGGGGCGTCAACAAGGACTGGCCCGGGCGCCCGGGGTACACGGGGGCCTACACCACGACGTACTTCGCCTCCCGCCAGTGGGTGCGGGCGGTCCGCGCCGCACTCGGCGACGAGGCGCTCTGGCAGCGCACGCTGCGCTACGCCGACCGGCGCGGCGGTGAGCTCGACCACGACCTCCGGGGCGCGTTGGCCATCGGGATGGCGACGGGTCATTGGCAGGGCCAGGGCGAGCCGTGCGACCCCTCCTTCTCCCTGACCCCCTGCGGATCGCGCAACGGCCTCGGCGGCGACCTCATCGCCGCGCGCAGCGCCGTCAACGCCTACTTCGAGGACCGTGGCCGCACGCGCTTCCGCGGCACGTTCCAGAGCCTCATCCCGCTGTTCGCTCAGGCGGCGCCGAACGGCGACCTGCTGCCCGTCAGCTCGAGCCAGGGCCTGCAGGCCACCACGCGCTTCGTCGAGATGCGCGTCACCTCGATGAAGGGCGTCGGGCTCCGCTCCCTGGGCGACCCGACGCCGAGCGACCGCGCCGACATGTATTCACGGGCGACCATCGCCGGACAGGGGTTCCAGTCCGGCGAGATCAACGGTCGCGACAGCTTCGACTTCGGTCGGCCCTACGCGCCGTTCACGTTCCTGAAGGCCGTCCCCGCCGGCGCCCGCTACGCGGAGCCCGTGAGGACGATGACCGTCGAGGTCCGGACGAGCTCCAAGGCCTTCGCCGGCACGGACGACGACGTCCACCTGCGCCTCGGACCGAACCTGCGCTTCCCCCTCGACAAGTCGCTCTACGACGACTTCGAGCGGGGCGACCGCGACACGTACAGCGTGCCGGTCGACGCCGCGGTCCTCGCCGGGCTCACGGTCGGGGACATCTCGCGGCTGCAGCTCGAGAAGTCCCCCGACGGCGCCGGCGGCGGCGGCTGGCGCCTGCGCGGCGTCAAGCTCGTCGTCAACGGCCGGACGCTGTACGGGCGCGACGGCATCGAGCGCTGGTTGGAGGACGATCACCGCACCTGGCGGGCCGCGGACTTCAGGCAGTCGGGGCCCGGCGGCGCCGCGCTGCCGATCACGCTCGACCTCTGGGACGAGGACTCGAACGTGTACGGCGGCGACGACCACGGCGACCTCAATCCCTACGACAAGCGTCGGCGCGTGGTGCTCCCCTACCTCCCCGGGACGGTCGTGGGCACGCGTGCGACCGGGGGAAGCCTCTTGAGCGGCCGCACCGGCGACGGCGACCGGGCGTCGGTCACCTACACGATCCGGACGCTGACGCCCACGCCCGCGCCGCCGCTCGCACCGCCCGCGGCGGCCGCGGGGCCCGCTGCACCCCCACCGACCACGCCGCCGCCGGCCGAGTCTTCGCCGCCGACGCCGAAGCCGGACCTCGTGATCAGCGCGATGGGGTACGACGAGACCGCGAAGTACTTCTTCACCGTGACGAACCTGGGCGGCGGCGCCGCCGGCTCCTTCCAGGTCAGCGTCTCCGGCGAGGGGTCGTTCTCCGTCCCCGGGCTCGCTCCCGGCGCGTCTTCGACGAGGACGTTCCGGACCCTGTGCAAGGTCGCCACCCAGCAGGCCGACGCAGACTCGCTCACCCAGGTCGACGAGAGCGACGAGAGCAACAACAACAGGAGCTTCTCCGAGACGGTCTGCCTGGTCTAGCGGCCGTCGTTCCCCGCCTCGTGGGCGCGCGGGCGCCCGGTCGCAGTGGCGCGGACCGGCTTCGGGGTGGTGGCGCGCAGCGGACCGCCCGCTTCGGCTCCGCCGCGTTCGCCGGGCGGCGGTGACAGCACGTGACACCGCATCACATCCGGGACGCCTCCGGTCCCCATCGAAACGTGACCGCCGGCCGAGGAGTTGTCTGGCTGAGCAGACATATGTAGGGTCGCCGGGTGCCCTTCACCCTCAGCCTCCCGACCATCGGGGCGAGCGCGCTCCTTCGCGCGGTGCCGGCCGGCGACGCCGTAGACGCTGTCTCCCGCGCCTTCGTCGCCCACTACCGCGGCGAGTGGGAGATGCCGTCCAAGGTCTACGTCGGCGCCTACCCCGCCGGCGACTTCCGCGCGATGCCGGCCCAGGGCGGCGGGCTGACCATGCTCAAGTGGGTCACGTCCTTTCCCGGCAACCCAGCCCAGGGGCTTCCGACGGTGATGGCGCTCGTGATCGTCTCGAGCGCCGAGGACGGGCGGCCGTTGGCCCTGCTCGAAGGGGCCACGGTCACGGCCCTGCGCACGGGCGCCGCCGCCGTTCTCGCCGCCGAAGTGCTCGCCCGGCGCGATGCCGCGAGCGCGTCGGTCATCGGTCTCGGCCCCAACGGACTCGCGTCGGCCCGAGCGTTCCTCGCCCGCGGACGACGTGACCTGCTGGTGTGGGACATCGACGCGGAACGGACCGCTGCGGTCGCCGAGGACCTGGGTGTCCGCGCCGCGGGCTCGCAGGAGGAGGCGCTGGCGGCCGACATCGTCGTGACCGTCACCCCCGGCCACGAGCCGCTCTTCCCCGAAGGCTCGTTGCGCCCGGGACAGCATGTGAGCCTCATGGGCGCCGATGGTCCGGGCAAGGCCGAGATCGCGAGCGCCGAACTGACCCGTTGCGCCGTCTTCTGCGACAGCTGGGAGCAGGCGTCCCACGGCGGCGAGCTGGCTCACGCCGTGGAGGCCGGGCTGCTCGAGCAGGAGCAGGTTCGAGAGCTCGGCTGCGTGCTCGCCGGGGACGCCCCCGGCCGCCAGAGCGACACGGAGATCACCGTCTTCGACTCGACCGGGCTGGCGATCCAGGACTTGGCGATCGCCACCCTCGCCGTCGACCAGCTCGACGGCCTCGGCACCGCTCAAGTCATCGACCTCAGCTAACCGCAAACACGACCCGAGAGGCAGACACCGTGGCAACGTCCGACAGCGAGCACCGTATGGGAGTGCTCTTCGTGGGTGCCCCGGCGGTGCCGGAGATGGTTCGCCTGGCGCAGCGCGCCGAGCAGCAGGGCTTCGAGTCCGTCTGGGTCGCGGAGACGCGGATGACACGCGACGCGTTCGTCCCCGCCGCCGCGATCGCACAGGCGACGAAGCACGTCCGGATCGGTACAGGGATCGTCAACGTCTACACGCGCAACCCGGTGGCGTTGGCGATCTCCTTCCTGAGCCTGAACGAGCTCGCCCCAGGACGCACGATCGTCGGCCTCGGCGCCGGCTCGCCGCGCGTCCTCGCACCCCAGGGGATCCCGTTCCACAAGCCGCTCACGCGGCTGCGTGAGTACTGCGAGGTCATCCCGCGGTTGATGCGCGGGGAGACCGTCTCCTACGACGGTCACGCCGTGACGCTCGACGAGGCGAGGATCGAGGACGTGCTCTCGACGCACGGTCGGGGCCTGCACGCCGAGATGCCGCTCTACCTCGCCGCCACCGGTCCGAAGGCGATGCGCTACGCCGGGAGCGTCGCCGATGGCATGCTGATGAACGTATGCCTGTCGACGACCTACGTCGCCGACAAGCTCGAGCTGCTGGAGGCGGGCGCGCGCGATGCGGGCCGCTCCCTCGCCGACATCGAGGTGGCGATGGGGATCCTCTCGTGCCCGAACGTGGACGAGGAATTGGGCCGGGCCGATGCCCGCCGCTTCATCGCGCTGTACCTCGGCACGATGCCCAACATCGCGAAGGAGACCGGGCTGCCCCAGCGCACGCTCGACGACGTGGGAAACGCGCTCTTCGGCGAGGGGCTGGAGGCGGCGGTGAAGCTCGTCCCGGAGGAGGCGATCGACACGCTGGCGGTGGCCGGGACGCCCGAACAGTGCCGCAAGCGGCTCGACGAGTACCGGGCTGCGGGGATCGACGTGCCCGTCCTCGCCCCGGTGGAGGGGGCGATGGAAGCGGCCATCGACTTCCTCTCCCCGGTCGCACTGGCCGGCTGACGGGCGCCCGCTCGCGGCGAGGGAGCACCTTCCGTGCTCCCGCCGCGCCCGGCGCCCGTTCGCGGCGGGAGCACCTTTCGTGCTCCCGCCGCGCCGCCCTCGTTCGCTGCAGCTCCTCGGCGGGTTGTTGCGCGACGAGCGAGCTCGCCCCGGTGAGCTCGTTCACGCCGACGTCAGGGAGCTCGGCCGCATCCAGCGCCCGCGGCCCTCTCGGCCGCGGGCGAACGACCCATCACCCGCCTGAACCACCTGCTCGAGAGCTAGGCCTACGCGGACTCCTGGTCGCGGAGTTCCTTGCGCCGCGGGTACTGCGACAGCGCGACGGCGAGCACGAGCGCTCCGCCGTAGAACAGCTGCTGGACGTACGACTGGACGCCGAGGATCGTCAACCCCGTGATTCCCGTCACCAGGAAGTAGACCGCGATGATGGTGCCCCAGGGGTTGAACCGCCCGGGCACGATCGCGGTCGCGCCCAGGAACGCCGCCGCGTACGCGGGCAGCAGGAACGACGCACCCGAGGTCGAGTCCGCACCGCCCGTGGTGCCGGCGTAGAGCACGCCCGCGAAGGCGCTGATCACGCCGGTCGCGACCAGGGCGCCCCAACGGACCCGGCGGACGTCGATGCCGCTGAGCCGGGAGACCCGTCGGCCGCGGCCGACGAACAACATCCGCCGGCCGAGCGTCGTGTACTCGAGGAGGTACCACAGGGTCGCACACAGCAGCAGGCCGTAGTAGAAGGCAATCGGCACGCCGAGGAGCGAACTGCCCACGACGGCGTTGACCAACGTGTCCGACACGCCGCTGATCGTCGAGGAATCACTGATCCAGAGCACGACGCCCTGCAACACGGTCCCCGTGCCCAGGGTCACGATGAACGAGTCGACGCCGAAGACGAGCACGAAGAGCCCGTTGATCGAGCCCACCGCGGCGCCCGCGGCGACGGCCACGAGGACCGCCGTACCGATGGGCCAGCCGTGCTTGGCGTTGAGCACGGCGACGAGCATCGCCGACAGGGAGAGGGTCCCGCCGATGGAGAGGTCGTAGTCGCCGGTGGTGAGCGTGAGGGTGAGCCCCAACGTCAGCACGACGAGGACGGCCTGCGAGCCGAGGATCGTCGAGAAGTTCGCGGTCGTCATGAACGTGTCGGGCCGCAGGGCACCGAACACGGCGATGAGCATGACGAAGGCCAGCACGAGGCCGAAGCGCTCGAGGACCTTCGCCGGCCGGACCCGCCCGCGCTTGCGCGCAGGCGGGTCCTCGACCGGAGCAGCCGACGTCGGAACCGTGCTCACCCGATCCCCCACAGCTTGTCGAACCCGGCCTGCCACTCCTCGCCGTAGCCCTTGGACTGCTCGGCGGGAACCCCGGCCGTCTCCACGTTCTCCTTGGTGAAGACGACGAGCGGCGCCTTGTCGTACGTCGTCTCAGGCACGGGCTGCCCCATGGCTGCACGCATGTTCGCGTCGAGCATCGCGCGGCCGATCCAGGCCTCGTTCTCGCCGATGTTCATCGACACCTTGCCCTCGCGCACCAGGTCGAGCGCGAACGGCGTGCCGTTGAAGGTGCTGATCGGGATCTTCCCTGCCTTGCCGGCGACGGCGATGCCGGCGACGGCGAACTGCGACATGGCGTCGTAGATCGGGATGACGTAGTTGAGGTTCGGATCGCGCTGGATGCCGGAGGAGACCTCGTTCTGCACGCCAGTGGTCCACTGCGTCGAGGGCACGTTGACGACCTTCAGCTTGCAGTCCGGGCAGTCGGCGGCGTACTCGGCCTTCAGGCCGGCGACCACGTCGGCGGAGGAGGCGAGGTCGTTCGCGACGATGGCCAGCGCGCTCACCTTGCCCTTGTTGTCGACGATGCTCCGGGCGGCGAGGATGCTGCCGACCTCCTTGTACGGCAGGCGGACCGCGCCGTCGATGTAGTCCGGGACCTCCCAGCCGAAGCCGGCGAGGTGGCTCGAGATGACCTTGATCCCGGCCTCTCGCGCTTTCTCGATCTGCGGCCGGACGAGCTTCGGATCGATTCCCAGCAGGTCGATCGCGTTGTAGTCCTGGTTGATCGCGGTGTTGATCCCCTGAACCCACTGGTCCGGCTTACCCTGGTTCTGCCAGTGGGTGAAGGTGAAGCCGACGCGCTTCGCCTGTGTGCCCATCTCCTTGTAGATCTCCTGGACGAGCGGGATCTGGTCCGTCACGCCGATGCCCATGATCTTCTTGCCCTTCATTCCCTCCGCGGCGTCGAACGCCTCGCCGGGGGGCGAGAACGTGGGCTGCTTCGCGTACTTGGCGACAAGCTGCTCCGCGCGATCGATGTTCGCCCCGCCAGAGGCCGATTCACTCGCGTCGTCACTCCCGCAGGCACCGAGGGCGATGGCGGTGACAGCCATTCCGGCGAGGGCACCTACCCGTCGCACGAGCCCGTTCCGCAATCCATTGTTGTGCATGTTCTCCTCCGTCCAGCTTTGAGTCAGGAGGCCCTCTCCGACGCGAAGCGTCGGAGGGAGCCGAGATGTACATCTGTGAAGCGCGAGCGGCGCCAACCTGGCCGCGTCGACGGATCAGACGCCCAGCGGTTCCTCGCGACGCTCGTAGAGCGTCGCGAGGCTGCCTGGGCACGAGACAAGTTCCTTGCGCTCGGGCGGCTGGTAGGCCGCCACGCGAGAGGTCGTCACGCCGTAGGCGATCAAGCTCTCGACCATTCGGACCGCGCAGGCCGTGCCGTCGAAGACGGGGACGCCGAGCTCGTCCTGCATGGCCTTGTCGAGCGGGCCGAGGCCCGCGCAGCCGAGCAGGATCGCCTCGGCGCGGTCCTCACGGACGGCCTTCTCGGCCTCGACGATCATGAGACGCTTCGCCCGGTCGAGGTCCGCCTCGATCTCGAGCACCGTCAGTGGCGCCGATCGCACCGAGGCGCACCGCCGCTCGAGTCCGTTGCGGTGCACAACCTCCTCGATGAGGGGAAGGATGCGCGGGAGCACGGTGACGACGGACCACTTGTGCGCGACCAGGCAGGCCATGTGGAACGACGCCTCGGCGATGCCCACCACGGGGACGTCGGAGATCTCGCGGCAGGCGGCAAGCGCGGGATCGCCGTAGCAGGCCACGACGATGCCGTCGTACTTGCCGCGAGCCTGCGCGACCGCGTCCAAGAGGTGATACGACGCGAGAACCTCGTCCGCGAAGCCTTCGATGGACCGCGGGCCGGCCGCCGGGCTGATGGCGTCGATGCTGGTACCGGGTGACGCGATCGCACGGGCTCCACGAGCGATGTCGTCGGTCATGGCTTGCGTCGTGTTCGGGTTGATGACGAGGATCTTCGGCATGGTCGTCCTTCAGGTGGTTGACGTGATCACGGCATCCGGCGTTCCGCCACGCAGGACGCCCGTGGTTGTCGTGCTGGTGAGGACCTTCTCGGCGAGGTCGTCCTTGCTCAGGCCGGGGCCGGCGACCTCCAGGACGACCTGCCCGCGAGCGAGGATGAGGACGCGGTCGCACACCGATGCCAGCTCGTCGTAGTCCGCGCTCGCGCAGAGGACGGCGGCTCCGCGCTCGGCGGCGGCGCGGATGGCGGTGAAGATCTGCTCGCGCGCGCCGACATCGACGCCCTGGGTGGGCTGATCGAGGAGCAACACCAGTGGGTCGACCTGCAGCCACTTGGCGAGCACGGCCTTCTGCTGGTTGCCGCCGGACAGCGCAGCCATGTCGAGCTCGGGGCGGTTGGGGCTGACGCCGAACTCCTCGCCGAGCTCCCTCGCCTTGTCCTCCATCCTTCGCCGAGAGAGCTTCACGCCGCTCCTGTAGGCGTCGAGCGTCGTGATGGTCACGTTGTCCGTGATGCTCATGCGCTGGACGGTCGCGTCCGTGGCGCGATCCGCTGGGACGAAGGAGACGCCCCGCGGGATGAGATGGCGCGGCTGCAGCTTCGCGACGTCGTAGGTTCGGCCCTCGACCTCGATCTCGCCTGTGCCGGGCCGCGAGCCGAACAGGACGTGGGCGAGCTCGTCGAAGCCCGAGCCGACCAGGCCGGTGACCCCGAGCACTTCGCCTGCGCGCATCTCGAGGTCGATGTCGGCGATGACGGAAGCGCTGACTCCGCGCGCCCGCATCAGCACGGCGCCGGTGCCCCGTGCCGCGGATGTGGGCTCCTGGCGCTCGAGGCGGTGCCCGATGATCAGCTCGACGAGTTGCTCGGTGGTCGCGCCGCCGACGTCGAGCGTCCCCACCCGCTCGCCGTCCCGAAGGACCGTCACGACGTCGCAGACCTCGCGGACCTCGTCGAGGTCGTGAGTCACGAAGAGGACGCTGCCACCTTCGGACACGATTCCACGCACGAGCGCGAAGAGGCTCTCGATGCCCGTCCTCGGCAGAAACGCGGTCGGCTCGTCGAGGACGAGCAACGGAGCCGCGTGCTCGTCGTCCCGAAGTTCCTCGATGGCGCGCACGATGGCGAGCAGCGCACGCTGCATCTGGCTCAGCTGGGACACCGGTGCGTCGGGTTCGATGCCCGTGAGCCCGTAGCGATCCAGGACGGCCGCTGCCCGCTTGTTCTCGGCGCCCCAGCGGATCTGGCGGCGCCCGCGGCCCGCAAGCCGCGACACGATGAGATTCTCCGTGACGGACAGGGCGGGCACGATCGCCAGGTCCTGATGCACGAAGGCCAGGCCGAGCGCACGGAACGCGCCCGGAGCAAGGGGCAACGCAACATCCTCGCCGCGGACCCGCAAGCTGCCCTCGTCGGGATCGTGGAAGCCGGCGAGGACCTTCAGGAGCGTCGACTTCCCGGAGCCGTTCTGACCCAGGAGCCCGTGCACCTGTCCGCGGTCGACTCGCAGGTCGACGGCGCGGAGGGCTTGGGCGCCACCGAAGCTCTTACTGAGCCCCGTGAACTCGAGGAGGGCGTCGTCGGTGGTGGTAGGCATGTGCTCAGGACCCCCCAGAACGGACGGCGGAATTCGTATGGCTGACCAGACAAATCATTGCGCGGGCTCAACCTAGACCACGCAGGGCACCGGTGCAAGCGGGTGGTGCACGGCGCCTTTTTTCGCCCACCCGCTGTCGCGGCGTCCGTATGGTTCCGCCGGATGACGACGCGGATCAACCGAGACTCGCCGATGCCCGTCTACTTCCAGATCGCGCTCGACCTCCGTCATCGATTGGGCGACGCCGAGTGGAGCGCGGGCGAGCGCATCGCGCCCGAGGTGGCTCTCGCCGAGGAATACGGGGTCAGCCGCGTCACGATCCGGCAGGCGCTCGCCGAGCTGGTCAAGGACGACCTGCTCGAGCGCCATCAGGGCAGCGGAACCTACGTCCGAGAGCGGCAGCGTCCATTCGTCTGGGACCTGAACTTCACGGTGGGGGCGGTCGCCGCCCGCCTCAAGGAGACCGGCTTCGACAACCGGGCGGATGTCCTGGAGGTCGGCCTCATCGGGGCATCACCGCTCGAGCAGCGGAGAGCCCTCGAGATCCCGGACGACGGCCCCGTGGTCTTCATGGTGCGTCGGGTCATCATCAACGAGGAGCCCGCAGCGGTCTATCGCTCCTGGTTCCCGGCGGAGCTCGTGCCGGGCCTCGAGCGGTCCCCCCGGCTCGGCGAGTCGCTCTCGGTCGTCCTTGCCGAGGACTACGGACTGGTCCCCGTCCGGAGCGAGAACGAGCTGCAGGTCGTTCGCTCGACCCGCGAGGAGGCGGCCGTCCTCGGCGCCCCCGGGGACGTGCCGCTGGTGGTGGTCACCGCCACGACCTATCTGGCCGACGATCGCCCCCTCGAGTGCTCACAACTCGTGTGGCTGGGAGACCGGGTGCGCTTCCACGTGACTGCGTCCGACACCGACGGACGCTCCCCTGCCGGTTCCTAGATGTCGGTCCGGAGCGCTAGGCGCCGCAGCGCGTCGGCCAGGACCCGAGCACCGAGCTCGCAGTCCTCGACCGCTGTCCACTCGTCCGGCGAGTGGCTGACCCCCGCACGGCTGGGCACGAAGAGCATGCCGGCGGGCGCGTAGAGGCCGACGTTCATGGCGTCGTGCCCGGCACCGCTGACCATGCGCAGAGGGGTGATCCCCTCCCCCAGCGCGGCGGCTTCGATCGCCGCCGTGACCTCGGGGGCCATCGGCGTGGGCGGAACCGCGTAATCGCAGTCGACAGTCGACGTGAGGCCCTCTTCGGCGCACACCTCGGCCACCATCCGCTCGAACCAGACCTGCTCAGCCTCGAAGGACCCGGCGGTGGCGGCCCGCAGGTCGACGGTGAACTCACATCTGCCCGGGATGACGTTCGTTCCTCCGGGAAGCGCACGGATGCGACCGACGGTGGCCGAGAGCTCGGGGCGGGCGGCCGCACGCTCGCGCAGCGCGAGGACGACGCGCGACGCTCCGACGAGCGCGTCATGCCGCATCTCGCTCGGTGTGGTGCCGGCGTGGTTGGCCTCCCCGTCGAGCGCGACGCGATACCCGAGGACGCCGCAGATCGCCTCCACCAGACCCACCCGCTCGCTGCGCGCGTCGAGCACCGGGCCCTGCTCGATGTGGAGCTCGACGTACGCACCGACCTCGTCGACGCGCGCCGCCTCCCCCACCCGATCGCCGTCGAAGCCCTGGGCCGCCATCGCCTCGCGCATGGTGATGCCGTCGGCGTCCCGCGCGTCGAGCGACGCGGACACGTCCTGGCCGCAGAACGCCCGACTGCCGAAGAGCGCGGTACCGAAGCGGCTGCCCTCCTCGTCCATGAACGCCGCTATCCAGATGGGCCGCACCGGCTCGAAGTCGGCGCGCCGAAGGATCCGCACGGCCTCGATCGCGCCGAGGACTCCGAGCACGCCGTCGAAACGGCCCCCATGCGGCACCGTGTCGAGGTGCGACGCGGCCATCACGGCCTTGCCCGCGGGTGCGGGCCAGCGTCCGATCAGGTTGCCGGCAGCATCCGTCTCGACGTCGAGGCCCAGCCGCTCGAGCTCTTGAGCGACCCACTGCGTCACTTCCCGCAGTTCGGGGGTCCAGGCGAAGCGGGAGATGCCGCCGTCGTCCAGGGCCCCGATGCGCGCTGCCGCCTCCAGGTCCCCCGACAGGGTGCGCGTCACGCCTGCACTCCGACCCCGTCGGCCTCGTCGCGCGCCGTCGCGGCGGGATCGCGCTTGGCGGGATCGCCGTACCCGCCGCCGCAGGGCCCGATCGTGCGCAGGACCTCGCCCTTGGCCACGCGCCGGTAGGCGATCTTCGACGGCAGGTCGGTCTCCTGCGGGGTGCCGGGGTTCATCAGCACGGCGCCGGCGGTGCCCTCCGTGCCGCCGAAGAGTCCCGGCGGCGGGAAGGCGTTGCCGTCCCCCTCGAGCGAGAAGCCGCCGTCGTCGAGGAACTCGAACTCCCGGACGGAGCCGAGACCGCCACGCCACTGACCGGCACCGGCGCCGCCGTTGACGAGTTCGTACCGGGTGACGCGCAGGGGGTAGTGCGACTCGATGTCCTCGACGGGGTTGTTGCGCGTGTTGGCGTAGAGGGTGTCGACGGCGTCCAGGCCGTCCTTGCCCTGACGGCCGCCGTAGGAGCCCTCCACGATGTCCATGTAGACCCAGGTCGCGCCGTCCTTCTCGCCCGAGTAGGCGACGACCTTGAGGTTGCCGACGCCGGCTGCGACCGCGTTGGGCATCACCGGCGCGAGCGCGCGCATGAGCGTGTCGGCGATGATGTTGCCCGAGCAGAACCGCGCGATGGTGGGCGCGGGGAACCGCGGGTTGGCCAGCGAGCCCTCAGGCGCGGAGATCGTGATCGGGCGGAACAGCCCGGAGTTGGAGATGACCGGGTCGTGGCGCACCGTGTCGAGCAGCAGGGAGCGCAGGGTCACGTAGACCGCGACGTCGACGGTCCCGATGAACGGCATGTTGATCGGGAGGTCCACCTGCGGAGAGGTGCCCTCGAGGTCCACGTGCAGATCCGAGCCCGAGACCGTGACGGCCACCTTGATCCTGAGGCGGCTGTTCGCGGGGTCCGGGTGGTCGAGGAATCCGTCGAGGAACCCCTCGGCCTCGTAGGTGCCGTCCGGCAGCAGCTCGATCTGGTTGCGCAGCATCCGTTCGGAGTGGTTCATCAGGTACTCCGATGCGCCACGCACCGCCTCGAGGCCGTGCTCCGCGATGAGCTCGGCCAGACGCTCGACGCCGAGCTTGACCGCCGCCACCTGCGCCTCCATGTCCCCGACGACGAGGTGCGGGATGCGCGTGTTGTCCGCGATGATCCGCCACGCGCCCTCGTTCCGCTTGCCCCCTTCCTCGACCTTGACGGCGTTGAGGAGCAGGCCCTCGGCGTAGGTGTCGGTCGCCGTGACGATGCCGCACGAGCCCGGCGTCAGCGCTGCGAGGTCGAGGTGGTGGGCGGTGGTGACGGAGAACCCCACGAGCTCGCCGTCCACGAAGACCGGCGCGCAGAAGGCCACGTCGGGCTGGTGGGAGGCTCCGTAGTAGGGGTGGTTGTGGACCACCACGTCGCCCGGCTGCCAAGCATCCCCCACCTCGCCGAACCGGCGCTGGATGCCGTCCAGGTAGCCCGCGATCGGGCCCGACTGGAGCGGGGTCGACTGCGTCGCCTCGCAGAGCTGGCGGCCCTCGTGGTCGCAGATCGCACACGCGAAGTCCTCGGACTCGCGGATGATCGACGAGTAGGACATGCGCGCCAGGCGGTAGCCCATCTCGACCGCGATCGAGTTGAGTCCCCCGCCGATCACGGCGGCGGTGATGGGGTCGATGGGCGCGCCCCCGGAGGGCGTGGAATCGGACGAGGTCATGCGCGGGCTCCTTCGCCGGTCGCGTTCTTGAGCATCAGGGGGCCACTCGCGGTTGCCGTGGCGGTCCATCCCGGCGGCACGACGATCGTCGTGTCGCGCTGGAAGACGATCGCCGGGCCGGCGACCGCCTCGTCGAGGGGCAGCTTCTCCCGGAGCAGGTGGACGGTCGCCAGCTCCACGAGCTCACCGTCGACGCGCCAGAGGCTCTGCGCGTGGCCGATGGTCGCCGATTCGAGGTCGCCGGAGCCGACGTTGACGCGGCTCAGCCGCGGACGCTGACCCGTGGCGGTGACCCGCAGGTTGACCACCTCGATCGGATCCGAGGACGAACGGCCGTACTCCGCCTCGTGCGTCGTGTGAAACGTGTCGAGCGTGGAGTCGGTGAAGGCGCCGTCGCGGACGGGGATCCGCAGCTCGTACCCCTGCCCGACGTACCGGCAGTCGAGGAAGCGCTCCACCTGGACCTCGTCGCGGGGAGCGCCGTCGGCCACGAGCCGTTCGATGAGCTGGTCGGCCAGCTCGTCGAAGCGCGAGTTGATCGCCGCGGCGTCGACCTGCCCCTCGACCATGAAGACCGTCCGCATCAGGTCGTAGCGCAGGTCGGAGGTGAGCAGGCCCGTGGCTGAGGTGATGCCGGGGTGCGGCGGGATCAGGACCTCGGGCACGTTGAGCATCGACGCCAGCTCGGCCGCGTGGAGGGGGCCGGCGCCGCCGAAGGCGACGAGCGAGAAGTCACGCGGGTCGCGCCCGCGTTCCACGGTGATCGAGCGGATGGTCTGCGCCATGTTGGCGTTGGCCAGCGTGAGGATCCCCTCGGCGGTCTCAGCACGCGACAGGCCGAGCTGGCCCGCGAGGCCGTCGATGACCGCCTCGGCGGCAGCGACGTCGAGCTTCATCTCGCCGCCGAGGAACCGCTCGGGGTCGAGACGGCCGAGGACCAGATGCGCGTCGGTGATGGTCGGCTGCGTGCCGCCGAAGCCGTACGCAGCCGGCCCGGGCTGTGCCCCGGCGCTGCGCGGACCGACGACGAAGGCACCCGCGTCGTCGACGCGGGCGATCGAGCCGCCCCCGGCCCCGATCGTCTCGATGTCGAACATCGGGACGAGGATCGGGTAGCCGGCGATCTGCGTGTCGCGTGCCGATGCCTCGTGCACGCCGGCCTCGGTCACCAGCCCGATGTCGGCGCTGGTCCCGCCCATGTCGAAGGTGATCAGCCGGTCACGGTCGACGAGGCTTCCGGCCCACTGTGCGCCCAGCACGCCGGCCGCGGGGCCCGAGAGCATCAGCGTGACCGGGCGCTCGGCAGCCTCGTCCACGCTCGCCACGCCACCGTTGGAACGCATGACGAGAAGATCGGCTTCGATCTCACGAGCGGCGAGCGCGGCGGTCAGCCGGTCGAGGTACAGGCCGGTCCCTGGGCCGACGAAGGCGTTCATGCACGCCGTGGTGAAGCGCTCGAACTCCCGGAACTGAGGCGAGATGCCCGCGCTCGTCGAGATGAAGCAGTCCGGCATCTCCTCCGCCAGGATCGAGGCGGCGCGTTCCTCGTGCTCCGGGTTGAGGTAGGAGAACAAGAAGCACACCGCGACAGCCTCCACCCCCGCCTCTCGCAGCGCGCGGCCGGCGCTGCGGACCGCGTCCTCGTCAAGGGGCGTCACGACCTCGCCCGTGGGCGGCGCGATCCGCTCGGCGACGCCGACACGGTGCGCTCGCTGTACGAACGGCCGGGACTGCCACGGGATGTCCTGCATGACCGAGTACGGCTGCGGGCGCTGGTGGCGGCCGATGTGCACCACGTCGCGCATCCCCTCGGTCGTCACGAGACCGGTCAAGGCACCATGGTGCTCGAGGACGGCGTTGGTCGCGACGGTGGTTCCGTGGAGGACGCCGTCGAGATCGGCCGGCGCGACGCCCGCAAGGTCACACAGTTCCACGATGCCGTTGACCAGCGCCCGCCCCGGGTCGTCCGGCGTCGACCGGACCTTGTGCACGCGAACCTCCTCGCGCTCGGAGTCGAAGAGAGCGAGGTCCGTGAACGTTCCCCCGATGTCGATACCAACGAACAGCATCGCGCCTACCTTTCTGCCCCGACATCAGTCGACGCGATTTGTCCGTAAAGCCATACAACTTGACCGGCCCGAGCCTAGAGAACACCTGCGGCGCTGTCAACGAGGAGCCGATGGGCAACCACCAGGTTGCGGCCTGCTGGACTCCGCGAGCCATGAGGGCGGGGCCGGTCGGCACCGCCGATGCGGGCGTCCGTCGCAGGTTCGAGCGGCGCCCCGTCTCCTCTCAGGAGTCGTCGCCCCATGCCGGAGACCGTGGAGCTGCGGACGGCCGAAGCCGGGACGACGGAACCATCGTCGGCCCGACGGCCGGCGCGCGACCGTGACCTTCACCCTCAGGCGCGCGGCGACCATCACGATCCCCGCGTCGGCGCCGGGACGACACTCGGGACGGTGAGGATCAAGGCCAGGGCCGGCAGGACTGGAACAGCTCCCCGCAACGCTGGACTGCGCCGGCGGCTTGCAGCGATACGAGATGCCGGTTGATCGTGAGACGCTCGGCAACGTCCACGAGCGGGCCGTGCACGTGCGGTCGGTAGAGGATGCGAGCCGTCACCAGCTCGTCAAGGCTCCGGGGCTCGGCCAGCAGCTTCAACACCCGCTGGTCACGCCGGTCCACGACGGCCGCGTACCGCGCGAGGAGCTCTTCGTACTCCTCCCGGCGCGTGATCACGCCGCGATGATGCCCCGTCACGATCCTCGCCGCAGGCAGCGTCTCGCATCGTCCGAGGCTCGACCTGAACGCCGCAAGGTCCCCGCCGGCGTCGCCGTAGAACGGCCCGAAGCCCGTGAGGTCCACGTCCCCGAGGATCAGCACGTCGTCGGGCAGCACGTGGAGGCCGCAGTGCCCCGGCGTGTGCCCGGGGAGGTGGATCGCGGTCACGGTGCGGCCGCCCAGATCCCAGGACGCCCCGTCCTGGAAGGCCGACGCCCCGGGCACCGCGGCAAACCGGAAGGTCTCGCGCAGGCGGGTCCGCCACCAGTCCAGGGTCTCGCCCGTGGCCCCGCTCGTGTCGGCCATCGCGTCGAACGAGGCGAGCGCCGGGACATCCGCCGCGTGGCAGTGCACCTCCGCACCCGGCCGGTCCAGTGCGACCGCGTGGTCCTCGTGCGCTTGCGTGAGGACCACCAGGTCGGCCTGCAGGTCCGCGGGCGTCGAGAGGGTCGAATCCACTTGCAGCACCGCGTCGCGCCCACGGATCAGGGCGGTGACCGCGTCGGGGTACCGTCCGTCGTCGTGGCCGTGGAGCACCTCCACCCCGGCCGACACGCGGCGGCGCACGGCCCCCGTCGCCTGCGGGCTCATCCCGCCGGGGACCGGGACGGCGCGACGACGGCGATGAGCCCGAGCACGTTCTCCCGGACCCGGGCGGGCGTCAGCCCGAAGCTGGGCGCGTACAGGATCGCGTGGTCGAGCAGTCCGTCGTAGCGGCGGAGCCCGTCACGGACGTCCTGCGCGGTGCCGGCCACGCCGAGCGCGTCGACCATGCGGTCGCTCACCGCCGCGACCATCGCGGCCATGTCCCGACGCCCGAACGCCGCGCGGATGGCCTCGCCCTCCGAGGCGAACCCGATGGTCTCGAGCAGCGGCGCGTAGGTCTTGACGGAGCTGTAGAAGGCGATCTGCCCCGCCACCTCGCGGCGGGCGACCTCGGGACAGTCGTGGACGGCGGCGAGGACGAGCGATGCGATCTGCACCTCCGACGGACGGCGGCCGGTCCTCGCTGCGCCCTTGGCGACCGCCGGGAGCACGACGTCGGCGATGTACCCGGTGGTGAAGAGCGTATGGCCGAGGAGCCCGTCCGCGACCCGCCCCGCGACCTCGACCATGCGTGGGTTCACCCCTGCCGTGTAGATCGGGATGTGCTCGCGCAGCGGCGGCTGCAGCTCCCCCGTCGGCCGGAAGTGCAGCCGGTAGAATCGGCCGTCGTGGTCGATCGGCCCCTCGTGCATCCGCTCGAGCCGCCGCAGCAGACCGACGAGCTCCTCCATCCGGACCGCGGGCGCGTCGGGATCCTGGCCGTGCCAGTCGGAGATCATTCGCCGCGTGCCGTTCCCGAGACCGAGGACGAGCCGCCCGTCGGAGACCTCGTCCAGGTCGCGCGCCTCCGCGGCGAGCGTCAGTGGTGAGCGCCCGACGCCGTAGGCGATCGCCGTGCCGACGGTGCAGCGCTCCGTCCGGTGCGCCATCTCGGCGAGCGTGATCGTCGCGGAGCGGTTGTAGAGCTCCGGCGTCCAGGCGGCCTCCAGCCCGGCGGCGTCCGCTGCCGCGGCGAGCTCCCCCATGGCGCGCACCGACGCGCCCTGGGGCTCGATTCCGATCGTGAGGGCCATCTACCGCGCGGTGTACTGCGCAGGGCGCTTCTCGCGGAACGCCTGCAGCGCCTCCCGGAAGTCCGTGCCACGCGTCGCGAGCGTCTGACCGCGGTTCTCCATCTCAACGGCCTGGGAGAGCGAGCCCGCGTCGACGTTCGCGTTCAGCACGCGCTTGGTGAGCGTCACCCCGAACGGAGTGTTCGCCGCGATCCGCGCCGCCGTGTCGAACGCCGCTTCGAGCAGCTCATCCCCCGGCACGACCCGCGTCACGAGCCCGATCGCGAGCGCCTCCTCCGCGCCCACGAACCGCCCGGTCAGCATGATCTCCGCCGCGCGCGCCATGCCGATCGCCCGTGGAAGCGACCACGAGACGCCGACGTCCCCGGCCGAGAGCCCGATCCGCACGAACGCCGCGTTGAACCGCGCCTCGGGAGAAGCGATGCGGATGTCCGCGGTCATCGCCAGCCCGAGCCCGCCGCCGGCCGCCGCACCGTTGACCGCGGCGATCACGGGCTGCGGCAGCTCGTGGATCTTCATGAACGCGCCGGCCCAATGCTGCTGCCCGAGCATCATCTCGTGTGGGCTCATGTCGGGAAGCGAGGACGCCTCGTCGAGGTCGAGCCCGGCGCAGAACCCGACGCCCGTCCCGGTGATGACGACCGCGCGCGCCTTCCGGTCCTTCTGCAGCGTGTCACAGAGGTCGTGGAGCTCGTCGAACATCTCGAACGTGATCGCGTTCCGCTGCTTCGGGCGGTTCAGCGTGACGAGCACCACGCCGTCGCGGGGACGCTCGACCAGGAGGGTGTTGTACATGTCAGGCCGCTCCGACCAGCGCCGCGGCGCTCGCCTTGCGGAGCTCGGTGCGCGCGATCACCTGCTTGTGCACCTCGTCGGCGCCGTCGCCGATGCGCAGCATGCGGTTGTAGCGGTACATCGCGGCGAGCGGTGTGTCGTCGCTGACTCCTGCGCCGCCCCACACCTGGATCGCGCGATCGACGACGTTCAGCGCCATCGTCGGCACCACGAGCTTCGTGACCGAGAGGTCGGTGCGCGCCTCGCGGTTGCCGACCTGGTCGAGCTTCCACGCGGCGTGCGCGGTCAAGAGGCGGGCCTGGTCGATCTCGGCACGCGAGGTGGCGATGAACTCCTGGACGAACTGCTTGTCCGCGAGCAGGCTCCCGAACATCGCGCGCGACTGCGCTCGCTGGCACATGAGCTCAAGGGCACGCTCGGCGACGCCGATGAGCCGCATGCAGTGGTGGATGCGGCCGGGGCCGAGCCGGTCCTGCGAGACCTTGAAGCCGCCGGTCCGCGGCCCGAGCGTGGACTCCTCGACGGGCACGCGGCAGTCCTCGAAGCGGAGCTCCCAGTGCCCCGGCCCGGCGGTGTGGCCCATGTTCGACAGGGGGCGGACGTATTCGAAGCCGGGCGTGTCGGTCGGGACCAGGAGCATCGTCGCGCGCTTGTGCTTCGCGGCCTCCGGGTCGGTGACCGCCATGACGATCGCGACCTGCGCTCCCAGCGCGTTGGTACACCACCACTTGCGCCCGTTGATGACCCAGTCGCTTCCGTCCTGGACGGCGAGGCAGCCGAGGCCGGTCGGGTCGGAGCCGGGCGTGTCCGGCTCGGTCATCGCGTAGCAGGAGCGGATGTCGCCCTCGAGCAGCGGCTCGAGCCAGCGCTCGCGCTGGTGGTGCGTCGCGTGCTCGGCGAGGATCTCCATGTTCCCGGAGTCCGGCGGCTGGCAGTTGAAGACGTACGGCGCGACGAGCGTGCTGCGGCCCATCTCCTCACAGAGCACCCCGTACTCGCCGTTCGTGAGCCCCGGCCCGTCGTCGCGCGACGGCAGGAACAGGTTCCACAGCCCCGCCGCCTTCGCCTGCTCGCGCAGCGCCACGACGATCCCCGGGAACGCCGTCCGAGCGCCGACCTCGTCGTCGAACGCCGCGACCGCCTCGTCCTCGACCGGGTACACGTGTTCCTGCATGAAGCCGCGCAGCTGCTCCAGCAGCGCCTTGCAGCGATCGGTCGGCTCGAAGTCCACGTGCGCTCCCTCGGGGTCGTTCGGCGCGAGACTACGCTGCCGGCTGCCGCGCCGGAACCGGCCGAACCGCTAGTCGGGCGGGACGATCCCGCGAGGGACGACCAGCAGCGCCTGAAGCACCTCGACCCCGTCCTGGCCGACGACCGCGATGGACAGCACGACGTCGCCCGCGTGCACCGTCGGCGGCTCGGCGCGGCAGGTGAGCGTGTCGCCGAGGCGGGTGGGCGCGCGGTAGGCGACGTCGAGGCAGACGCCGGGCGGCACGCCGCTTCCCCCGAGCCAACCGGCGACCGCCTCCCACACCACCTGGAGCGCGATCGGGCCGTGCGCGATGACCCCGCCGAACGGCCCGGCGGCCGCGTAGTCCGGGTCGACGTGCAGCGGGTTGCAGTCGCCCGAGAGCGCCGCGTACGCGTCGATCGCGCCCTGGCCGACGGTATGGACGACCTCCGGGAACGGCCTCATTCCGGCGCCGCCAGGATCGTCCACTCGACCACCGCGGCGAGGTCGTCCGCCTGATGGACGGCGAACGTGAACGTCGTCTGCAGCCCGTTGTGCGCCTCGCGCTGCGCGCTCACCCGCACGGCGACGCGCACGCTCGCTCCGGCGGGCAGCGGCGCATGGACGGTGAAGCGCTGGCGGACGAGCACGCCACCCGGCGGGATGCCGCGGAGTGCCCGCCGGAGCACCCGGAGCGTGACGAGCGGGAGCACGCCGCCCGGCGCGTGCTCCCCTTCGGCCACCACGCCGATCGCGCCGCGCAGCTGGTCGCTGACCGGCGCCAGCTCCTCGACGAAGGACCCGAGCCGGTCGCCGGCCGACAGCTCCGCGTAGCGCAGCTCGGACAGCACGGGAACGCCCTCGAGGCTCACGTGAGGTCCAGCACGATCTTGCCGGTGAGCGTGCGCCCCTCGATGAGGTGGTGCGCGCGGTGGATGTCCTCCGGCCCCATCACCGTCACCTGCGGCGTCAGCTCGCCCGCCAGGAACAGGCGCTGGACCTCGTCGAACGCGGCCTGCGGCTCGGCGGGATCCTCGTCGGCCACGCGCGCGACGACGAAGCCGACGATCGTCTGGCCGCGGGGCATCAGCGCGCGCACGTCGACGGTCGCGGGCTCCTGGCTCGCCGAGCCGACCACGACGTAGCACCCGTTGAACGCGAGCGCCTTCAGCGACGGCGCGAAGAGCGGCCCGCCGACCCCGTCGATGACGATGTCCGCGCCCCTGCCGGCGGTGAGCTCCCGCACCCCGGCGGCCAGCGTGTCCGGGTCGGCGAGCAGCGTCTCGGCAGCACCGTGCGTGCGGGCGACCGCGAGCTTCGCCGCCGTGGACGCCGTCGCGATGCCGCGTGCCCCGAGTCGCGCGCAGAGCTGCAGGCAGAGCCCGCCGAGCCCGCCTGCGCCGGCGTGCACGAGCACCGTGTCGCCGGCGCCGACCTGCGCGTAGCGCTGGACCGCGTAGAGCGCCGTGACACCCTGGGTGAAGAGCGCAGCGGCCTGCTGCGCGCTCACCCCGTCCGCGACGCGGAAGACCCGGCTCGCGGGGACGAGCACGGTGTCCGCGTAGCCGCCGCCCCCGTCGGTGAACGCGAGCACGGTGCTCCCCACGCCCGGCCCGGCGAGCACGCGCCCCGCGACCTCGAAGCCCGGCGTCATCGTCAGCGGCTGGTCGCGCCGGTACTCGCCGCGGCGCACCATGGTGTCGGCGAAGTTGACCCCGATCGCCTCGACGCGGATCAGGACCTCCCCCTCCCCTCGCGCGGGGAGCTCGCCGTCCTCCCACGCCATCACCTCCGGTGGGCCGAACCGTTCGAGGACCACGTGACGCCGGGCGTGCATGCCGAGGACGCTCATGGCCCCGGCACGCCAGGACAACTGTCCGTTACGCCAGCGGACAGGACGCCCGCCGCGGCTTAGCGTCGGGCGCATGGACGTCACGAACCTGCACCACCGCCGGGCCACGGAGCGCTGGGAGCGCGTGAGCGTCGGCGACATCTTCGAGCGGCTGACGTGGAGCTACCCGGACAAGGACGCGATCGTCGCCTGGGAGGGCGCGTTCGCGGACCCGGCGCTCGAGCGGGTCACCTACGCGCAAGCCGACGCGCTCGCCAACCGCATCGCGAACGCGCTGCTCGCCCACGGCCTCGGACGCGGGGACCGCGTGATGCTCTTCTGCGAGAACTCGGTCGAGGCGTACCTCACGAAGTTCGGCATCGCCAAGGCCGGCCTGACCTGCGTGCCGATCAATCCGATGATGGCCCCGGACGTCGTCGCCTACCTGATCGACAAGGCCGAGCCGGCGTTCGCGATCGTGGACGCGGAGCTGTGGCCCAAGGCGGAGGAGGCGTTCGCGCTGCGCGGCCTCTCCCCCGACGTGACGATCGAGATCGGCGGCGACGCGATCGACGGCACGGTCGGCTTCTCCGCCTGGGTCGCGGCGGCCGCCACAAGCGAGCCGGACGTCGAGATCCATGCCGACGACATCTGGGAGATCATCTTCACCTCGGGCACGACGGCGATGCCGAAGGGCGCGATGATCTCGCACAACTACAGCTACCTCGGCGCCTACTCCTTCGCCCTCACGCTGACCCGCGGCGTGCGCATCGAGTGCGACCTCACCCTCTGCAGCTTCCTGCCGCTGATCTACCACATCGCCGACCAGATCTTCTCGTTCCCGGCGTTCCTCGCCGGCGGCACACTCGTGATCGGCCGTGGGTTCGACCCTGCGCACGTCGGGCAGGCGATAGCGCGCGAGCGGGCGACCGCGCTGTGGAGCGGCTCCCCCGCCATGCTCGGCGACGTGCTCGCCGCGCTCGAGCGCGAGGACCACGACGCGAGCACGCTCGGGGTCGTCGTCTACGGCTGGACGGCCGCGCCGCCCGAGCTGATCGCCGGGCTGAAGGCGCGGTGCGGGGAGCAGCTCGTCGCGGTCGAGATCCTCGGCCAGACCGAGGCGATCTCCTGCCACCGTTTCTGGCCCGACAAGTGGCCCGAGGTGTTCGCGGCGACCGCGCCCGCGACGAACTACGTCGGCGTCCCGAATCCGATGGTCGCCGCCGACCTCGTGGACGAGGAGGGCAACTCGCTGCGCGGCACCGTCGGCATTCCCGGCGAGGTCGTCTACCGCTCCCCTGTCGTCACGGCCGGCTACTACCGCGACGAGGAGCAGACCCGCGCGGCCTTCCGCGGCGGCTGGTTCCACTCCGGCGACGTCTGCACCTACGACGAGCAGGGCCTGCGGATCATGGTCGACCGCTCGAAGGACATCGTCAAGAGCGGCGGCGAGAACGTCTCGAGCCTGCGCGTCGAGGCGGTGCTGGTGCAGCACGCCGACGTCGGCAAGGCCGCCGTCGTCGGGCTCCCGCACGAGCGCTGGGGCGAGGCGGTCACCGCCTTCGTCGTCGCCGCGGAGGGCGCCAGGCCCGACACCGACGCGCTCGTCGCCTGGGCCAAGGAGCGGCTCGCGGGGTTCGAGGCGCCGAAGCGGATCGTGGTCGTCGACGAGCTCCCGGTGACGGTCGGCGGGAAGGTCCTCAAGTACAAGCTGCGCGCGGCGAACGCCGCGCTCTACGACGCCGTGGGCAGCTGACTGGCGCTAGCGCCAGTTGCTCGCGCGCCGGGCGTGTCCGAGGGTCAGGAGGATGAGCGATACCCCAGTCCTGTCGAACGTGACCTACGACGAGCTCGTCACCGGCGCCCGGATGGGACCGTACGCCGAGCACGTCTCCGCGGCGGCCGCGGCGCAGCTCGCCGGCGCCATCGGCGAGCCGGTCGCGGTCTCCGACGCGCCGCCGGCCGTGTTCCCCGTCCTCTTCCTGAAGGGCCTGCGCCGGGCGATGGGCGGGATCCCGCCGGGCAGCGTCCTGGCCAAGCAGGAGCTCGAGTTCCATGCCGTGCTCCCGGTCGACTCCGACGTGGCGATCACGGTCTGGGTCGGCGACAAGCAGGTGCGCCGCGAGCGCCCGTTCGTGACGATCGAGTTCGACGTCCGCAGCGCGCAGGACAAGCAGGTCGTCACGGGCCGCAAGGTCATCGTGTGGCCCACCGGGCCCGGACAGGAGGCAGCAGCATGAGCGCCGACTTCGGCGGCGTCCGGGACGTCGTGACGCAGGACGCGATCGACGCCTACGCCGAGCTCTCCGGCGACTTCAACCCGCTGCACGTCGACCCCAGGGCCGCGGCGGCCTCCGAGTTCGGCGGGATCATCGCCCACGGCCCGATCGCGCTCCAGGCGTTCTTCCGCGCCGCCACGGGCCGGCTCGGCGTCGAGGCGCTGCCGGCCGGCACCGCGGTGAAGGTGACCTACCGCGCACCGACGCGGCCCGGCGACACGATCGGGTGCGAGCTGCGCCAGGAGGACGGCACGGAGCTCCTGGCGGAGTGCGTCAAGCAGGACGGGACCGTCGTGGTCTCCGTCCGCGCGACGCTGCCCGGTGCCTAGACGCCGGTCATCACACCGCCGTCGATCGACAGTGCCGTCCCGGTGATGTAGCCGGCCGCGTCGCTCAGCAGGAAGTGCACGGCGTCGGCGACCTCCGCCGGCGTCCCGTAGCGCTTCAGCGCCGTCGTCTGCGCGAACAGCTCGTGGGCGGCGGCCGGGTCTTCGGGGTTCACGAGAACCTCGATGCTCCGCATCAGCGGCGTGTCGACGGGGCCGGGGCAGACGCAGTTCGCGCGGATCGGGATATCCGCGTTCTCGAGCGCGATGCTCTTCGTGAGGCCCAGCAGCCCGTGCTTCGAGGCGCTGTAGCCGCTGAGCAGCCCGTAGCCCTGGAGGCTCGCGGTCGATCCGATGTTCACGATCGCCCCCGCACCCTGTGCGCGCATGATCGGGATCGCGGCGTGGACCGCGTAGAACGCCGAGAGCAGGTTCGTGTCGACGACCTCCTCGAACTCCTCGATCGCGTAGTCCTCCAAGCGCGCGGAGCGGCCGTTCATCCCGGCGTTGTTCACGAGCCAGTCGAGTCGGCCGAGGCGCTCGGCCGTCTCGCGGATCCAGCCCTGGACCTCGGAGGCGCGCTTG
Organism: Solirubrobacterales bacterium; assembly: GCA_025964065.1. GTDB lineage: Bacteria > Actinomycetota > Thermoleophilia > Solirubrobacterales > Solirubrobacteraceae > Paraconexibacter. Next base: position 32,438 of record JAOPZO010000257.1, read on the forward strand.
ACGTCAACCCGGGTGAAGCGCGCGCGGCCGCCGGCCGCCTCGATGAGGGAGACGGTCTCCGCCCCGGCGGTCTCGGTGCGGGCGGCGACGGCGACGGTCGCGCCCGCCGCGGCGAGCCGGAGCGCGATCGCCCGGCCGATCCCCCCGGAGGCTCCGGTGACGGCGGCAACGAGATCGGACATGAGCCTGCTCCTAAACGTAGGGGTCGTCGAGCTCCAGGCGGAGCGCGTTGGTGAGGCCGCCCATGAGGGCGTAGAAGCCGACGAGCACGAGCAGCTCGAGCCGCTCGCCGTCCGACCGGTCGAGGCGCGACCAG
>JAOPZO010000289.1 GCA_025964065.1 Solirubrobacterales bacterium
TAGCAGTTGGCGTTCGTCGAGTAGCAGTCGACGGTCTTGAAGCCGCCCGTCTGCCGCAGGATCGCGCCGTCGGGGCCGATGAGCGCCCAGCGCTCCGTCGCGTCGTCCGCCTTCTTCGTCGCGTCGGCCGCCGCGGCGTCCGTCGCCGTCTTGGCGATCGCGGCGGCGTCCTGGCCGTCGACGCGGTCGGCGTTCAGGCCGGTCGCCACGCCGGTGGCGTTCGTCGTGAACGGCTTCTTCGTGTCCCCGCCCGTGGAGGAGGTGATCGTGCCGACGACGTCACCCGAAGTCGCGTTGAACTCGAAGGCGAGGCCGCGGTTCAGGTTGTTCGCGCGCAGGCAGGGGTTCTGCGGTGGGTTCGAGGCGGAGGTGCCGGCGCCGGAACGGCAGCCGTAGATGGCGCCGCCACCCGATGAGGAGAGGTTGGACTGCCGGGTGGAGTAGCCGCCCTTCAGCGTGGTGGTCGCGCCGTTGTTCGAGATGATCTCCGTCTCCTGCGTGGCGGTGCCGTTGCGCACGCCCTCGCGGAGGCCCTGGCCCGTCGCGGCGACGCCGAACGGCGCGGCGACGGCGCCGATGATGCCCGCTGCGACGACGACCTGCCGCATGCGGACCCCGCCGCGGCCCTTGACCTTCTTGCCCTGCTCTTCAACTCGACCCATGCCGTGTCTCCTGTGTCTCTCGGGGGTGGAACTCGCCCTTGCAACGACGACGTTCCACCGGAGTTCCGGCCCGGTCCGTCCTGCCCTCCCGCTCTGACAGCCGTGGGTTTGGCGGCGTGTCGGGCGGGGCAGGTTGCCCTTCCGAGCGGCGGGGCGCCTAGGTCAGGCCGACGGCGGTACGCGCACGGAGCGCGGACTCGAGCAGGGTGAGCACGCGCTCGACCTCCTCGGCGGAGTCCTCGTCGAGGCCCCCGTTGATTGCCGTGTTCGCGGCGGCGGCCACCGTGGCCCGCTCCTCGCGGAGGGCGCTGATGCGATGGGCGATGGCTTCGCGGTCCGCCCAGGGTGCGAGCTCGGCGAGCGCGCACTCGAGCGCGATCCGCAGCTGCAGCGCCGCCTCGCGTGGGCGCCCGGCGGTGAGGTCGCCGCGCGCGCGGAGCGCGAGCTCCTCGCACGCGAGCGCGACGTCGCGACCGCCGAGGACCGCGGCGAGGCGCTCCTGCGGCCGGAGCACCGCGGCGCGCCCCTTCTCGGGCACGGGGGGCGGGACCTCGACGGCGCTCGACCAGTGCCCGTGGGCGAGCGGCTCGCCCTCACCGACACCCACGCGGATCACGAGCGCCCCCTCGCGGGAGACCTCGCGGACGTACGGGTCCGAGGCGGCGACGCGGTGGGCGTGCAGCACGCGGTTGAGCTCGCGCAGGCCCGCGGCGGCCTCGGCCTCCACGTCGACCTCCGCCCGCCAGCGCTCGGCGTCGGCGTGCGACACGAACGGCGTCGCGGCGACGAGCGTCGCCCGCGAGGTGGCGACGGGCACGGCACCCGGCTCGGGCTCGACCGCCTTCGGCTTCCGCCGGCGACGGCCCGCGAGGCCGCGACGCTCGACGGCCCCGAGCGTCGCGAGCATCAGGACGTAGGCCGGGACTCCGGCGTGCCCGCGCAGCACGTAGCGCCCGTCGGACGGGCCGAGCACCCAGGGGTACTCGGCCTGCACGAAGCGGAACAGGGGCCCCGCGGGGGTGCTCACGCGGGGTGGGGCAGGGGCACCCCGGCTACTCGCCGGAGTGCGCCTCGCTGGCGCGCTTCGTGACGGGGATCGCGGAGGCCGACGGCTTCGTCAGGACCGTCGGGTTCTCGATCTCGCCGAGGCGGCCGATGAGCTTGATCCACTGGCTCGGCTTGAGGACCGAGTCCAGCTGCTGGGCGGTCCTCTTGTCGGCGGAGTAGAGGGGCTGGAAGCCGACGTGGATGTGGTCCGCGTGATCGTCCATCGCGAGCGTGTTGTCCGTGCCGTCGAACTTCATCAGCGAGATGATCTGGTTCGGCTTCTGCGTGCCCTGGAGGGTCAGCAGGCGCCGGATCGTGACGTCGGTGACGGAGCCGGCGCCCTGGTGCCCGATGATCGGGATGCCGTTGATCTTCGCGATGTCGACCGCGGAGCCGGAGGGGTGGGCGGACAGGTTGCCCGACGCCGTGAGCTTCGAGCGGCGGCCCGAGGCCAGCGAGGAGACCGTGGGCTTGAGGCCCGAGGCGCTCAGGAACTGCAGGGTCGCGAGCACGCGGCGATCGATGGCGCCCGAGCGGATGTCCTGCCGGCCGCCCTCGTAGACCTCGATGCGGGAGTCGGCGAGCACGCGGCGCTGCAGCGCCTCCTTGCTCATCAGGAGGATCTGGCCGATCGACGGGTTCTTCGCGTCCGGGCCGAAGAACGGGTTCTTGCCCGCCGCGCGGTAGACCGCGGTGGACTCGAGCAGCTTCCAGCCGTCGAGGATCGGCTTCGGGTCGATGCGCGGCGCCCCGCGGCCCGCGGGGCGGACCTCGAAGGTCATGTGCGGCGCGGTCGTGGTGCTCGTGGTGCCGATGCGGCCGAGGATCGTCCCGGCGATGACCTTCGCGCCCTTCCTCAGGGGCTTGATCGTCACGTCCTCGCGCTTGAGGCCGTACACCTCGGTGAAGTAGCTCTTGAACGTCGTGGAGCTCGTGTCGGCGTTGAGGACCTGCTCCTCGCCGCCGTTCTTGAACGCGACGGGGTTCTTCGGGTTGGCGAAGAGCCGCTCCTTCGCGAGCTTCGGGTCCACGGCGTCGGGCGCGGCCCCGTCGAGGACGGCGTCCGCGGCCTCCTTCGCCGGCTTGGCGACCTGCTGGCCCGCGGAGGCGGCGGCCTTCGGCTTCGGGTCCTTCGGGAGGTCGAGCTCCTTCGCCACCTCGGCCTTCGAGGACTCCGTCTCCTTCGGCACCGGGAACGCGGTGGCGAGCTTCTTCAGCCCGCCGTAGGTGTAGGTGTTGCCGTAGACGTCGCGGATCTGGACGAACTTGCCGAGGCGCCTGCTCGTGCCGAGCGCGGTGACGGTCGCGTCCTGCACGGCGATGACCGGGGAGCCGGCCTTCGCGAAGATGTCGATGCCCCTGCGGGTGGCGCTCGCCTCGACCGGGATCGCGGCGTTCTTGCCCCGCGCGATGCGGCGCTTCGTGTCGCTCTCGGAGAGGTCGTCGGCGTAGCGCGAGACCGCGTGCACCGGGAAGTGCCCCTGCGTGAGGCCCGTGAGGGAGCCGACGAGATCGGCGGGGAGGCCGCCGATCAGGCGGGCGCGCATGAGGACGGAGTCGACGTACCAGTCGGCGTGGTTGTACGCGAAGACGGCCTTGCGGATGTCCTGCTCCGCCCCGGCGGCCTTCAGGTACCGGGCCGCGGCGAAGATCGCGTCGACCGGGTTGTACGGGTCCTTCTTGCCGTCGTCGTTCGCGTCGGTCCCGTAGGCCTTCCAGGTGGACGGGATGAACTGCATCCACCCGAGGGCACCGGCGCTCGAGACGTTGAGGTTGCGGCCGTAGTCCGTCTCGATCTCGTTGATCGCCGCGAGGATCTCCCAGCGGACGCCGTACTGGATGCCGGCGGCCTGGTAGATCGGGAGCAGGAACGGCGGGATCCGGAACTTCTCGATGAAGAAGTTGGGGACGCCGATCGGCGCGGCGCCCGGGATGGAGAAGGAGTAGGTCGGGTTGACCGAGGTGGGGGTGCCGTCGGCGGCGCGGTCCGGGGTGGCCGTGCGGCGCTTGACGGCGTCCGCGGCGGCCTTCTCGGCGAGCGCCTTGGTCTGCGCGGCCTGCTCCTCGCCCTCCTCGACGGAGACGTCGTCCTTCGCGCGCGGGCGGCGCTGCGTGGAGCCCGTGGTCTCCTGCTCGGCGCCCTGCGGGGCCTGGGTGGCCGTGGGCACGTCGTCCGCGGCGGGGGCCTCACCCGTCGCGCCGGACGGCGGGGTGGATCCCGTGGCGCCCGGGCCCGCGGCGGGCGGGGCGGACGCCGGCGGGCCGCCGACCTCCGAGATCGACACGATCGGGAGCGTCACGCCGGGGATGGCGATCTGGTCGAGCGGCGTGCCCGGGGGCACGTCCACGGTCACCTGGATCGTCGTGCCGCCCAGCAGGGTCACGGCGAGCGTCCGCGGCTCCGCGGACGCAGGGAACACCGTCGCCCCGAATCCCGCGGAGAACGCTCCGGCCGTGGCCAGTCCGATGAGCAGCTTGCGCTTGTGCATGTCCTACGACTCCCCTCCAGCAGGACCCGGCCGGGCCCTGAAAACCGTGCGTGAGGCTACCAAGGGCTCCCGCGCCCTCGCCGCACGCTAACCAGACGCACTGTCCGAGCACAAGTCGGAACCCCCCTGCGCATGATGCCAGTCACCCCGGCGGGGGGTGCCGGGCCTCTATCCTCCTGCTCATGGCCGAGAACCCGGACTTCCGTGAGCGCGTGACCAAGCAGGGCGAGGAGGCACTCGGGAAGCTGGCCCAGGACCTGCTGTCGAACCCGCTCGTCAACGGCGCGATCGCCCGGGCGTTCGACGCGCGCGAGAAGGCGACACAGGCCCAGGAGGTCGCGTTCGGCGCCCTGAACCTCCCGTCGGCGGCCGACCTCGAGCGCCTGACGCGCCGTGTCCGCTCCGTGTCCCAGCGGCTCGAGGGCATCGAGGACGGCGTGGACCGCCTCGACGAGACCCTCACGAAGCTCAACGGCTCCACCGCGATCGAGCAGCGCCTCGACGCCATCGAGCAGCAGCTCGACAAGGTCGTGAAGGAGCTCGGGGCGATCCACGGTGCGATGCCCGACGCGCCCAGGCCCGTCCCGCGCAACCAGGAGCGCATGGAGGTCCCGGAGTAGCGCCCCGGGTCAGGCGGGCCGCGGCTCGCGCCGCGCCGCCTCGACCGGACCCGGCGTGAGGGCGGCCGCGACGACCACGAGGGTCAGCGCGAGCAGCCGGAGCGCGATGGCGGCGTCCCCCTCGGGGAGCGGCTCGCCGAAGACCACGAGGCCGGACATGATCGTGGAGAGGTTCGCCGCGGCGCTCGTCACGGCGATGACCGGGACGGCCTCCCCGAGCTGCAGCGAGCGCGCGCTCACGACGAGCCCGACGAGGGAGAGCACGAGGATGACCCCCGCGAGCGCGCCGACCAGGCCGAGGGCGCCGTCCGCGAGCTCCCCGGTGGCCGCCTTGATCGTCACGTCCGAGGCGCCCCACTGCAGCCCGGCCGCGGCGGCGAGGAACGTGCCGGCGCGGCGCCGGTGCTGCGGCCGGCCCGCGAGGAGCATGAGCGGCACGGAGGCGAGCGCGAGCCCGCCCACGTAGAGCCCGAGGGTCCCGCCCGCGTAGTCCGAGTGCTTCTCGCTCCCGGTCTCCCCGAGCGTCGCCGCCAGGAACGCGAGGCCGACCGCGGTCAGGCCGACCCCGATCCACTCGCGGCGCGAGACGGGGAGGTGGAAGAGCTTCTCGGCCACGACCGTGAGCAGCACGAGCCCGCCCGCGATCGTCGCCTGCACGAGCGTGATGGGCGCGAGCGCCAGCGCGCTCGTGTGGAGGACCCAGGAGCCCATCGCCACGACGATCCCGAGCGTCCACCACTTGTTCGAGAACAGCGCGATGGTCGAGCGCACCGGGTGCCGGGCGTCGATGGGCGGCGCCCCGACCGCCCCGCGGTGCTTGAAGAGGAAGCCGAGGATGGAGACGAAGGCGGTCCCCACCGACAGGACGAGCCCGACCTGGACGCCGAGCGGCATCAGCGCACGCCCGTCGTGACGCCGTCGCCGAGCCCGAGGCGGGCGGCGGCGGCGTGGCCG
>JAOPZO010000293.1 GCA_025964065.1 Solirubrobacterales bacterium
CGTCATGTTCGCGACCACGGATCCCGACGCGCGCTTCGCGCTGGACGCCCGGGGGCCCCGCGCGCGCGTCGACGCCGACGGCGCGGGCCCCGCGGACCTCACGCTCACGCTGAGCGCGGAGCTGGCGGAGCGCCTGCTCCAGGGGCGCCTGGACGTCGCGCGGGCGCTCCGGGCGGGTGAGCTGCGTTCGGACCGGGAGACGGGGATGACCCTCGCGGTGGCCTCCGTGCTGTCCGCGCTTCCACGCATCGGGTTGCGCCCGCGTAACCGGGGGCCGGTCGGGACATAAGTCATCCGACGCCGGAGTTCTGTACCCTTCCGCGCTGTCGCAAGTCATCACTGCCGAATCCGGGTTCGTACGCGAACCTGGAGCGGGGGAACCACGGGTCTCCAAGGTGAAGGAGACCGGGGGCGAATCACGGCTAGTGCAGCCGAGTAGGGCCACTCTTTCGGTCCGAGTCCGACAGCTAACCCCGCAGGCGCCCGAAAGAGCAAGGAACCTGCGTTGTCCCTGAAGTTCAGAAGGACCAAGCTGTCGAGCGTCGTCGTCGCCCTCGGGTTGAGCGGCGCGCTCGTCTCCGTCCCCACCGCCTCGGCCGTCACGAAGCCCCGTGCCGCCGCCAAGCTCGGCGATCGCGCGCTTCGCGTCGGTGCCGTCGGGCCCGACGTGCGGGAGCTCCAGAAGCTCCTGCGCCAGGTCGGTTTCGAGGTCAGGAAGGTCGACGGCCAGTTCGGCACCGCGACGAGGACGGCCGTCAGGGCCTTCCAGACCGCGCGCAGCCTGGACGCGTCCGGCACCGTCGGCAGGAAGACGGTCGCCGCGCTCCGCGAGGCCGCCCTCGGCGGCGCCGCGCAGGGGCTCACGGCCGGCGGCTTCGACGACACCGTCGGCGCCGGCAGGAGCAACTCGCTCGGCGACCGCATCCCCGTCCGCAGGGGCATGAGCGGCCGTGATGTGAAGATGCTCCAGGACTTCCTGAAGCGCGTCGGCCAGCGCGTCGTCGTCGACGGCGAGTTCGGCAACGGCACCGTCACCGCCGTCAAGGGCTTCGAGAAGACGAACGCCCTCGACGTCGACGGCCTCGTCGACGCCAACGACATCGCCGTGCTCCGCGGCCAGGCCGACGCCGGCAAGAAGGCCACCGCCGCCCAGGCGCCGCTGCAGCTCGCCCCGGGCGACCGCGCGACCGTCGGCCCCGACGGCCTCGCCATCGCCCCGCAGAACGCGCCGGAGTCCGTGAAGGCCATGATCGCCGCGGGCAACAAGATCGCGAAGCTGCCGTACATCTACGGCGGCGGCCACGGCAAGTGGGAGGACAAGGGCTACGACTGCTCCGGCTCGGTCTCCTACGCGCTCTACAAGGGCGGCGTCCTCAAGGCGTCCATGCCCTCCGGCGGCTTCATGAGCTGGGGTGACGCCGGCCCGGGCCAGTGGGTCTCGATCTACGCCAACGAGGGCCACATGTACGCGGTCATCGCCGGCCTGCGCTTCGACACCTCGGGCGCCAAGCAGGACGGCACCCGCTGGCACGCGACCTCGCGGCCCACCAAGGGCTACGTCGTGCGCCACCCCAAGGGGCTGTAGGCCCCGCTCCGAGCACGGTCGCCCGCCCGGGTGACCGTGCTCCCCCGCAGGCATCGCCCGGCTACCTTGGCCGGGTGAGCGCCTTCGATCCGCACCGCCCGTCCTCCCGCGACGAGGAGCTCCTCGGCGCCGAGGTCACCTCGGTCGTCTCCGAGCAGACCGACCCCGAGCGCATCGAGCGCATGTCCGCGGAGCTCGAGATGGGCTTCGACCGGATGCGCGGCACCGCCAAGGGCGTGTCGATCTTCGGCTCCGCCCGCACCCCGCAGGATCACCCGGACTACGCCCTGGCCCGCGAGGTCGGCGCCCGGCTCGGCGAGGCCGGCTTCACCGTCATCACCGGCGGCGGGCCCGGCATCATGGAGGCCGGGAACCGCGGCTGTCAGGAGGCCGGCGGCCACTCGGTCGGCCTGAACATCGAGCTCGAGTTCGAGCAGGAGGGCAACCCCTTCCAGGACGACGCGCTCGAGTTCCACTACTTCTTCACGCGGAAGGTCATGTTCGTCCGCTACGCGAACGCCTTCGTCGTCTTCCCGGGTGGCTTCGGGACCATGGACGAGCTCTTCGAGGCGCTCGTGCTCATCCAGACCCACAAGGTCCGCCACTTCCCGGTGCTGCTCGTCGGCTCGTCGTTTTGGGCGGGCCTCGTGACCTGGGTCCGCGAGGAGCTCGCCACCCGCGGCCTGATCTCGCCCGAGGACCTCGACCTCTTCCGGGTCACCGACGACGTGCAGGAGATCGTCGCGGTGTGCGCCCAGGCCGCGGCCGAGCAGGGCGTGGACCCGCCCGACTGAGCCTCAGTCCTCGGCGGACGGGCGGCGGCGGTCGCGCTTGACCTGCCCCGTCCGCTTCTTCGCGTCGACCCGCCGGACCTTCGAGCCTTTCGTCGGCCGCGTCGGCCGCCGGTGGCGCTGCACGTGCAGCGCGCCCGCGAGGCGTTCCCGCAGGCGCTCGAGCGCGAGCTCCTTGTTCCGGGTCTGCGACCGCGCGTCCTGCGCCACCGCGCGGACCACGGGCCCGAGCCGCCCGGCGACGCGCGCCTTCTGCTCGGAGGACAGCGCCTCGGACGCGCCCACGTCGAAGCTCACCTCGATGCGCGAGGCGGTGACGTTCGCGTGCTGCCCGCCCGGTCCGGAGGAGCGGCTGGCGCGCACGACGACCTCCGCGAGCGGCACGGCGACGCCCGGGGTGATGCGCATCGGGTCCTCCATGGCCGGAGGACCGTAGCGTCAGGCCGCGGCGTGCTCCAGCCCGGTGGACGACGCGAGCGCGTCGTCGATCGCGCGCTCCAGGTCGACCGGCAGGAACGGCTGGTTCAGGCGGTGGACGCGCCCCGGCAGGCCGGCGACGGCCACCGGGACCGCGGAGACGGCCACCAGGGCGGTCTCGGGGGAATGACGGCGCGCACGGCGGGCGAGGGTGACCCCGTGCGCGGATCCCGGCTCGAAGAGCAGGGCGTCCGCGGCGATCAGCTGGTGCTCCGGCACGATCTCGTGACCCAGCCGCAGCACGAGGCGCTCGAGGAGCTCGCGGGTCTCGGCGACGGGTTCGGAGATGCACACGCGCGCCATCGAAGGGCAATGTGCCTCAACCGGGGCTGTCCGCCGTGAGAGCCTGGTATGAAGCGGGTATGAAGGGCTCGCGGATCCTGGTGGTCGACGACGACGGCGACGTCCGCGGGCTCATCCGCGAGCTGTTGGAGCGCGCCGGAGCGCACGTGCGGGAGGCCCAGGACGGCCGTGAGGCGCTGCGCCTGCTCTACGACGTGCGGCCCGAGCTCATCGTCCTCGACGTCACGATGCCCGACCTCGACGGCTGGGGAACGCTCGAGCGGATCCGGGACATGACCGAGGTCCCCGTGCTCATGCTGACCGCGCGCGCCGGGGAGCTCGAGAAGGTCCGCGGCCTCAAGGGCGGCGCGGACGACTACGTCACGAAGCCGTTCGGCCGCCAGGAGCTGCTCGCGCGCTGCGAGGCGCTGCTGCGCCGCCAGGCGCGGGCGGGCGGCGGCAGCTCGGTCGCGACGCCGCGCGAGACCTACGCGGACGCCACGGTCGTGATCGACGTCGCGAACGCGAGCGTCGAGGTCCTCGGGGCGCGCGTCGCGCTCACGCCGCTCGAGTTCCGGCTGCTCCTCGCCTTCGTCCGCCACCCGAACCAGGTGCTCGGCCGGGAGCAGATCCTCGACCTCGTGTGGGGGGACATCGCCGCGGTCGCCCCGGAGCAGGTGAAGCTCTACGTGGGCTACCTGCGCCGCAAGCTCGAGGGCGCGGGCGCCTCGCCCATCGAGACCGTGCGGGGCTTCGGCTACCGCTACGTGCCCGTGGCGGCGTCCGCGCCGGCCTGACCGGCCAGGAGCGCGTCGACGCGCTCCACGAGCGCCTTCGGGCTGAACGGCTTCTTCACGTAGGCCGTCGCGCCCGCGGTGATCGCCTCCTCGGCGTCCGTGGGCTGCACCGCCGCGGTGAGGATCAGGATCGGGAGCGCCGCGGTCTCGGGCAGGCCGCGCAGGCGGCGCGTGAGCTCGAGGCCGTCCACGCGGGGCATGGAGACGTCGAGCACCGCGAGGTCCACGGGCCGCTCGAGCACGAGCGCCCAGGCGGCCTCCCCGTCCTCGGCCGTCACGACCTCGTGGCCCGCGCGCTCGAGGCGGATGCGGACGAGCGCCACGATGTCCGGGTCGTCGTCGGCGACGAGGACGCGGCTCACGCCGGGACCCCCGCGACCACGGGGAGCCGGACGCGGACGATGGTCCCGACGCCCTCAGCGCTCTCGAGCGCGATGCCGCCGTCGTGCGCCTCCACGATCGTCTTCACGATCGTGAGCCCCAACCCGGCGCCGGGGACGGCGCGGGTGGCGGCGGCGGAGGAGCGGAAGAAACGCTCGAAGAGGTGCTGCTGCTCGGCGTCCGGGATGCCCATGCCGTCGTCGCGCACCGCCACCTCGGCGGCGCCCTCGCCGTCGGGGCGCAGTGTCACGACCACCTCGCCCATCGCCGCGGTGAACTTCAGCGCGTTCGAGACGAGGTTGTCGACGAGCTGCCCGATGCGGTCCCGGTCGCCGCTGATCGCCCCGACGGGCTCGACCTCCATGCGCAGCCGCACGCCGCCGCGCTCGGCTGCGGGCCGCGCCGCCTCGACGGAGTCCGCGACGACCTGGCCGAGGTCGATCGGCGCCCGCTCGAGCGCCAGGCGCCCGGCGTCCACCTGGGCGACGAAGAGCATGTCGCCCACCAGGCGGAGCAGCCGCTTCGCGTTGCGGTCCACGACCCCCAGGAAGCGCTGGGCGTCCGGCGTGAGGTCCTCCGCGTCGTCCCGGACGAGCTCGAGGTAGCCGATGATCGACGTGAGCGGGGTGCGCAGCTCATGCGAGACCAGCGCGAAGAACTCGTCCTTCAGCTGCTCGCCCTCGCGCTCCGCGGTGACGTCGCGGAGCACGACGAGGCGGCCCATCTGCGCACCCGTCTCGTCGCGCACGGGGCCCGCGTAGCGCGAGTACTCCCGGTCGCCGAGCGACAGCAGCCCGCGCTCCTCCTGGCCCCCGTCGCCCGGGGTGGCCTCGATCCCCGGGAGATGCCACACGTCGGCCATCGCCGCGTTGTGCGCGAGCAGGCTGCCGTCGAGCCCGAACAGCCCGACGGGGTCCGGCGTCGCGTCGAGCACCGCACGGTTCACGCGGGCGGCCCGGAGCGCGGAGCGGAACGAGATCGCGTTGGAGAGTGCGACGGACGCCTGCTCGGCGAGCCGCACGAGCGTGTCGCGCTCCGCCTCTGAGAACGGGGGCGCCCCCTCGCGCTCGAGCGACATGAGCCCGAGCACCCGGCCCCCGACGAGGAGCGGGAGGTGCAGCTCCGCCCGCGGCGGCTCGTCGACCGCGACCACCTCGAGGCTCGTGATCGCCCGGCCCGCGGGCGTCTCGTCGGGGCGCAGGAAGCCCCGGAGCAGCGCGGGATCCACACCGAGCGAGGCCTCCAGGACGAGCTCGCGCTGGTCGTCGGGCTCGACCGCCCAGAGCGCCCCGCGTTCCGCTCCCGCGGCGAGCGCCAGCTCGGACAGCGCGATCGTCGCGAGCTCGGAGAGGTCGCGCGCGGCGGCCAGGCGCTCCCCGGCGCGGTGGAAGGTCTCGAGGCGGCGCTTCTCCGCCGCGAGCGCGACGAGCGCGTTCTCCGTCTGCTCCTGCTCGGCCTGCAGCGTCCTGGCGAGCTCGTTGAAGGCGTGGGCGAGGGCCGCGGGCTCGGCGCCGGGCTCCTCGCGCACGCGGACGGAGAGGTCGCCCCCCGCGAGCTCCTGCGCGGCGGAGGTCACGGAGCGCAGCGGGCGGATGACCCAGCGGATGAGGTAGACCGCCAGGAGCAGCAGGGCGGCCATCGCGCCGAGCAGCCCGGCGAGCCCGAGGAGCTCGATGCGCCGGGAGACCTCCTCCGTCGCAGCGTCCCCCTGGAGGCGGCGCACCTCCAGCACGATCAGGACGAACACCGTCGCGACGAGCGCGGTCACGATGCTCGCGGCGACCCCGAGGCGCGTGATCGAGTTGCGGTTCACCACGCTGGACGCTAGCCGGGGTCCGGGACGCCGCGCACGGAGGGCGGGGCCCCCGGCGGCTCCGGCGCCGCGGGCTCCGCCGCCTGGGGGGCTCCCGTGCCGGCCTCGGCGCGGGAGCGGACGACCTCGGGCGGGGTCATCGGCAGATCTTGACGTCGAGCCACAGCGACCAGTTCGCGACGTGCCGGTTGTCGAAGGCGCCCGCGTGCACACGACGCCCGCCCGCGAATAGGGTTCGACCATGACCGCGAACCTCGCCCACGTCCTGACCAGCAGCGCCGCCTCGGGCGGGGACCGCCCCGCGCTGAAGCTCGACGACACCGTCGTGTCCTACGCGGCGCTCGACGAGGCCAGCGCGCGTGTCGCCGGGATGCTCAAGAGCAAGGGCGTCGAGGCGGGCGACCGCGTCGGGATCATGCTCCCGAACGTCCCCTACTTCCCCATCGCCTACTACGGCGTGCTGCGGCTGGGCGGCGTCGTCGTCCCCATGAACGTCCTGCTCAAGGAGCGCGAGACGGGCTTCTACCTCAAGGACCCGGGCGCGAAGGTCGTCATCGCCTGGGCCGACTTCGGCGAGGCCGCCGAGGCGGGGGCGAAGGAGGCGGGCGCGGAGTGCGTGCTCGTGAAGCCCGGCGAGTTCGAGCAGCTGCTCGGCGAGCAGGAGCCCTTCCGCGAGGTCGCCGACCGCGCGGGCGACGACACCGCCGTCATCCTCTACACCTCGGGCACGACCGGCACCCCGAAGGGCGCCGAGCTCACGCACGACAGCATGCGCACGAACGCGGAGATCGCCGTGGAGCTGTTCGGCATCTCCGACGACGCCGTCACGCTCGGCGCGCTTCCGCTCTTCCACTCCTTCGGGCAGACGTGCGGGCTGAACGCGACGATGGTCGCCGGTGGCTGCCTGACGCTCATCCCGCGCTTCGACCCCGACAAGGCGCTCGAGATCATCGCCAGGGACAAGGTGAACGTCTTCGAGGGCGTGCCGACGATGTTCGGCGCGATGCTCAACTGCAAGAGCGCCGACGGCGCCGACACGAGCACGCTCAAGGTCTGCGCCAGCGGCGGCTCCGCGATGCCCGTCGAGGTCATGAAGGCCTTCGAGGCGAAGTTCAAGTGCCAGGTGCTCGAGGGCTACGGCCTCTCGGAGACCTCCCCCGTCGCCTCCTTCAACCACCCGGACAAGCCCGCGAGGCCCGGCTCGATCGGCACCCCGATCCGCGGGGTGGAGATGAAGGTCGTCGACGAGGCGGGCAAGGAGGTCGCGCAGGGCGAGGTCGGCGAGATCGTCATCAAGGGCCACAACGTCATGAAGGGCTACTGGGGCCGTGAGGAGGCGACCGCCGAGACCATCAAGGACGGCTGGTTCCACTCGGGCGACCTCGCGAAGGTCGACGAGGACGGGTACTTCTTCATCGTCGACCGCAAGAAGGACATGATCATCCGGGGCGGCTACAACGTCTACCCGCGCGAGATCGAGGAGGTCCTCTACGAGCACCCCGCCGTGCGCGAGGCCGCCGTCGTCGCGATGGAGCACGCGGAGCTCGGTGAGGAGATCGGCGCCGCCGTGGCGCTCAAGGAGGGCCAGGAGGTGACCGTCGAGGAGCTCCAGCAGTTCGTGAAGGACGCCGTCGCGGCCTACAAGTACCCGCGCAAGGTGTGGCTCGTCGACGAGCTCCCGAAGGGCCCCACGGGCAAGATCCTCAAGCGCGAGATCGACGTCCCGTCGTCGTAGACGCGCGGGAGGTCATCGCGGCGATGCCGGCCGCACGTCGCAACGACGTGCGGCGGCTCGACGCGCTCGTCCGCGCGACGGTGCCGGCGCTCACGCCGCACGTCCACGAGGGGATGCTCGGCTACGGCGCGTACCGCTACCGCTACAAGTCGGGGCGGGAGGGCGAGGGCGCCCGGGTCGCGATCGGCGCCGGCGCGCGGCACGTGACGCTCCACGTCGCGGCGCTCGCCGGGCCGGAGGAGACGCTCGTCGAGCAGTTCGCGGGGCGCTTGGGCGCGCACGCCCGCACGGGCCGCACCACGGTGCAGTTCTCGAAGCTCGCCGAGGTCGAGCTCGAGCCGCTCCGCGAGCTCCTGAAGGGCGCGGCCGAGCTGCCGCCGCCCGGGCTCGTCGAGCCGTGAGGCTCTAGGCCGGCTCGGCGACGACGGCCGCGGCCCGGCGCCGCGCGCCGGCGCGCAGGCCGTCCCAGGTCAGCACGACGAGCGCGACCCACACCAGCGCGAACCCGATCCAGCGGCTCAGCGGCAGCGCCTCGCCCTCCACGAGCCAGCCGATCAGGAACTGCAGGACGGGCGCGAGGTACTGGAGGAGCCCGACGGTCGTCAGCGGCACCCGCGTGACGCACGCCGCGAAGAGCATCAGCGGGATCGCGGTGATGGGCCCGGCCGCGACGAGGAGCAGCGTGTGGTCGACGCCCTCGTCCGCGAACGTCGGGTTCCCGCCCGTCCCGAGGAGGACGAGGAAGAGCGCGGCGGGGAGCACGAGCACGAGCGTCTCGACCCCGAGGCTCTCGACCGCACCGGCGTTCGCGAGCTTCTTCACGAGGCCGTAGCTGCCGAAGGTCAGCGCGAGCACGAGCGCGATCCACGGGAAGCCGCCGTAGTACGCGGTGAGGACGACGACCGCGACGGCGCCGAGCGCGAGCGCGACGGTCTGCGTGCGCCGCAGCCGCTCGCCCAGCACGAGCACGCCGAAGGCGACGGAGACGAGCGGCGTGATGAAGTAGCCCAGGGCCGCCTCGAGCACGCGGTCGTTCGCGACGGCGTAGATGTACGTGCCCCAGTTGACCGCGATGAGCACGGCGGCGACGGCCAGCAGCACCGCCCGGCGGCGGTCCGCGATCGTCTCGCGCAGGGCGTGCAGGCGCCGGGTCGCCGCGAGCAGCCCGATCACGACGAGCACCGACCACACGATCCGGTGGGCGAGGACCTCGGGCGGGTCCGCCGGGTCGAGCGCCGCGAAGTAGAGGGGGAAGAGGCCCCAGAGGCCGTAGGCCCCGATGCCGTAGAGGATGCCGCTGCGCACCCCGGCACTGTGGCAGCCCTCGCCGCGCGACAATGGGCGGGTGACCTCGACCGACCACGGGGCGTCGCCCGCCGCGCCGCCCGCGCCGCTGGCCCCGCCGG
>JAOPZO010000323.1 GCA_025964065.1 Solirubrobacterales bacterium
CCGCCGCGAGGCGCAGGCCGATGCGGCCGCGCTCACGGTCGACCTCGACCACGGTGACCGAGATCTCGTCGCCCTTGTTCAGGACGTCCTCGACCGTGTCGACGCGCTGGCCCGGTGAGACGTTCGAGATGTGCAGCAGCCCGTCCGTGCCCTTCGTGAGCTCGACGAAGGCGCCGAACGTCGTCGTCTTGACGACCTTGGCGGTCGGGAAGGCGTCGCCCACGGCGACCTCCTTCGTCATGCCCGTGATGCGCTCGACGAGCTTGTCGGCCATCTCGCCGTTCGCGGAGTAGATGAGGACCTGACCGTCGTCGTTGACGTCGATCTGGGACTCGAACTCCTCCGAGAGGCCGCGGATGGTCTCGCCGCCCTTGCCGATGAGCAGGCCGATCTTGTCCGTGTCGATCTTGACCTTGGAGATGCGCGGCGCGTGCTGCGAGAGCTGCGCGGCGGGCGCGCCGATGACGGCCGTCATCTGGCCCAGGATGTCGAGGCGGGCCTCGCGGGCCTGGGTCAGCGCGTCGCGCAGGATCTCGAACGTGACGCCCGTGATCTTGATGTCCATCTGGATCGCGGTGATGCCCTCGGCGGTGCCCGCGACCTTGAAGTCCATGTCGCCGAGGTGGTCCTCGACGCCGGCGATGTCGGTGAGGACGGTGTAGTCCTCGCCCTCCTTGATGAGCCCCATCGCGATGCCGGAGACCGGCGCCGTGATCGGGACGCCCGCCTGCATCAGCGCCAGCGACGAGCCGCAGACCGACGCCATGGACGACGAGCCGTTGGACTCGAGGATGTCGGAGACGACCCGCACGGTGTACGGGAAGTCCTCGATGCTCGGGATGACCGGGACGAGCGCGCGCTCGGCCAGGGCGCCGTGGCCGATGTCACGGCGCTTCGGGCCGCGCATGAAGCCGGCCTCGCCCACCGAGAACGGCGGGAAGTTGTAGTGGTGCCAGTAGAACTTCTTGCTCTCGAGGCCGAGCGTGTCGATCCGCATCTCCTCCTTGAGCGTGCCGAGCGTCGCGACCGAGTAGGCCTGCGTCTGGCCGCGGGTGAAGAGCGCGGAGCCGTGGTTGCGGGCGCCGAGGCCGACTTCGATCGAGATCGGGCGGATCTCGGTGGGCTGGCGGCCGTCGGGGCGCTTCTTGTCCTTGGCGATCCGCTGGCGGATGACCTGCTTCTCGAGGGCGGAGAACGCCTTGGAGGCGTTCGTGCGGGCCACGGCGTAGTCCGCGTGGTCCTCCTCGGGGGTGTACTGCGCGACGACGGCGTCCTTGACGGCCTGGGTCGCGTCCTGGCGCTCGAGCTTGTCGAACACCTGCGTGGCCTCGTCGAGCTGCGCGCCGTGCGAGGCGCGGATCTCCTCGACGAGCGAGGAGAGGTCGGCCGGAGCCGGGATCTCCATCTTCGGCTTGCCGACCTTCTCGGCGAGCTCGAGCTGGACGGCGCAGAGCTTCTTGATCTCGGCGTGGGCGATGTCGAGCGCGTCGAGGATCTCGGCCTCGGACACCTCGGAGGCGCCGGCCTCGACCATCAGGATGGCCTCGGCGGAGCCCGCGACGATGAGGTCGAGGTCCGACCCGCCGTCGAGGAGCTGCTCCTCGGTCGGGTTGACGACGAAGCCGCCGTCGATGATGCCGACGCGCACGGCGCCGACGGGGAACGGCAGCGGGATCTCGGAGATCATGAGCGCCGCGGAGGCGCCGTTCATCGCGAGGATGTCGAACGGCTCGTCGTGGTCGACGGAGAGCGGCAACGTCACGAGCTGCGTCTCGTAGCGCCAGTTCTTCGGGAAGAGCGGGCGGATCGGGCGGTCGATCATGCGGGCGGTCAGCGTGGCCTTCTCGCCCGAGCGGCCCTCGCGCTTGAAGAACGAGCCGGGGATCTTGCCCGCGGCGTACATGCGCTCCTCGACGTCGACGGTGAGGGGCAGGAAGTCCGCGTCGCGGAGGTTGCCGACGGTCGCGGTCGAGAGGATCATCGAGTCGCCCGCGCGGACGACGACGGCGCCCCCGGCCTGGCGAGCCATCTTGCCGGTCTCGAAGGAGATCTCCGTGCCGGCGATCTCGACGGTGACGGTGGTCACGGCGTCATTGCTCATATGTGGTGGTTCCCTTCGGCGGCGCCGTCATCGGTCTCGACAGGCGCCTGAGTTGAGTGCTTCACGTTTCGGAAGTGGCACCCATGCTAGCCCACGGCCTCGTCGGAGAGGGCCGCGATCCAGGCGGCGTCGGGCGGCCCCGCGAGCATCGCCGCGCCGTGGAACAGCGTCGGGGTCGCGACGGCGCCGGCGCGCAGCGCGGCGCGCACGTCGCGGGTCACCCGCTCCGCCGCCTCCGGCGCCCGGCGGTCGCGCTCCCAGCGCTCCACGTCGAGCCCCAGGCGCTCGCAGTGCGCCCACAGGTGCGGGTCCTCCGTGCGGCCCTGGTCGGTGTACAGCGCCGCGGCGAAGTCCCAGAAGCGGTCCTGGCGGCCGGCGGCCTCGGCCGCGCAGGCGAGCGCCACGGCACGCGGGTGCTTCGCCTTGAGCGCCAGGTGGCGGAACGCCACGCGCACACGGGCCGCGTCCAGGCGCTCCCAGGCGAGGGCGCAGCGCGGGCAGCTGAAGTCCGCGTAGAAGAGGACGAGCGGGCCCTCCCCGCGGACGTGGTCCTCCGATCCGAGCGGGGGCACGGGGCTCGAGTGGAGGGAATTCTCGGCCACGAGCGGACCGTACCCTGCGCCCATGGCCCTGCGCACCCACGTCCTGCACCGCGAGCAACGCCTCGAGGGCACCCCCGAGGAGGTCTTCGGCTTCTTCGCCGACGCGAAGAACCTCGAGGCGATCACCCCGCCCCTGCTGCGCTTCAGCGTCATCACCCCGGGCCCGATCGAGATGCACGTCGGGACCCTCATCGAGTACCGGCTGCGGATCCACGGCGCGCCCATCTCGTGGCTCACGTCCATCCAGGCGTGGGAGCCGCCGCACCGCTTCGTCGACATGCAGCTCAAGGGCCCCTACGCCCTCTGGCACCACACGCACACGTTCGCCCCGGACGGCCCGGCGCACACCACGATGACCGACACGGTGCGCTGGGCGATCGGCTTCGGCCCGTTCGGCGAGCTCGCCCGGCGCCTCTTCGTCGAGAAGGACGTCGAGGGCATCTTCGCGCACCGGGCGGAGGTCATCGGCCCGCTGCTCGCGGCCGACATCGCCGCCCGCCGC
>JAOPZO010000336.1 GCA_025964065.1 Solirubrobacterales bacterium
CGGCGCCTCACGTCCGCCTCCGGCGCCAGGCCTCGCGCAGCCACATGCGGCCCCAGTCGACCCGGACCGCCGCCTCGGCGCGGCGGGCGGTCGCGGGCGGGGTGCGTGCGCTCGGGAGCACGGGGGCGTCGAGGGCCCGCGCGGCGCGGTCGGCGATCTCGAGCTGGCCGAGCGCGCTCGGGTGGACGGCGTCGGGGAGCACGTGCCGCCAGCCCGCGAGGTCGTCGAGCGGGACGAGGGTCGCCCCGACCGCCTTCGCCGCCGCGCGGATCGAGGCGTTCGCCGTCCCGACCTTTCGCGCGCCGGCCCGCGGGCGCCCCAGGTCGAGCGGGATCGTCAGGACGAGCAGCTGCGCGCAGTGCGGCGCGAGGCCGGCCGCGGCGGCACGGACGTCGCGGTCGAACGCGGCGGCGTCGAAGGCCGGGTCGCGCGCGTCGTTGACCCCGACGAAGAGCGTGCCGAGCGCGTAGGAGCGCCGGACCCGCGGCAGCTGGTCGGCGAGGACGTCGGGCGCGCGGGCGCCGCAGACGGCGTAGTTCGTGTACGGGAGGTCGAGCGCCTGGGCGAGCCAGAGCGCCCACGACCGGCCGTCGACGCCGAGGACGATGCCGCCCTCCCCGTAGGTGATCGAGTCGCCGAGCGCGACGAGTCCGGAGTCCATCGCGTCCGATTGTCGCGGACGAGCTCCGCCGGGGCGGGCTGCCACCATGCCGGGCGTGGACCTCGAAGCCGCACTCGCCGACGGCCCGCTCACCATGGACGGCCTCCACGAGCAGCTCGGGCGCCCCGAGCGGGACGCGCTCCGCTGGGCTCTTGACGAGGCCGTGGCCTTCGGGACCGTCGTGCAGTCGGGCGGCGCCTGCGACGACCGCGGCATCTGCGCGAGCGGCGCGCCGGCCCTCTTCGCGCTGCCGAAGCGCCCGCGGGACTGAGGCGACGGCGGCGGGCGAGCGCCCGGTCGCCGCGACGGCGTTCGAAGGACCCGCTCGGCTTCCAGCGGTTCACCTGGACCGTTCCCACCCGGCCGATGGGGGTGGTGCTCACCGCCCCCGGCGCAGGCGGCCTCGACCGCGTGGCCGCGAGAAGGCGGAGGCTGACCCCCGGATCGGCTCTCTCGCGTGATCGGCGAGCCGCCCGGGCGCTCCGCCGTGCCTGCCCCGCTCGCGCTCCGCCGCCCGCCCGCCGCTACCCCAGCCGCCCCGCGGCCTCCGTCGCCGCCCGCAGCCGCGCGGCGTGCTCCGCCGTCAGCTGGCCCGGCTCGAGCTTCCAGCGCCACGACCGCCCCTTCGTCCCCGGCACGTTCATGCGCGCCTCGGACCCCAGGCCGAGCACGTCCTGGGCCGCGAGCATCGCCACGGGGCAGGGCGAGGCGAAGGTCAGCTCGGTGAGCGCCCAGTGCTCCTGGCCCGCCACGAGCGGGATCCCGCGCGCCTCGAGCGCCGCGGCGAGCCCGGCGCGCTGCTCCGCCGAGGCACTTGCGAACCAGCCCGCGGCCGTGTCCGTGTCGTGGGTGGAGACGTAGACCCAGCGGTCCTCCGCGTGGTTCTCGGGCCGGTGCGGCCCGTCGGGGTCGTCCGGGTCGAAGCCGAAGAGCGTCACGAGCATCCCCGGGAAACCGAGCCCCTTCCGCAGCCGGGTGACGGGCTCCGTGATGACCCCCAGGTCCTCCGCGACGACCGAGAGCTCCCCGAGCTCCCCCGCCGCCGCGTCGAACACCGCGCGCCCCGGGCCCCGGCGCCAGCGCCCGTCGATCGCGGTGGTCGCGTCGCTCGGCACGGCCCAGTAGGCGACGAACGCCCGGAAGTGGTCGATGCGGGTGACGTCGAAGAGGTCGAAGGTGCGGCGCAGGCGCTCGGTCCACCAGCGGTAGCGGCGTCGCTGCATCGCGGGCCAGTCGTAGAGCGGGTTGCCCCAGAGCTGGCCGTCCGCGGCGAGCGCGTCGGGCGGCACGCCGGCCTGGCCGTCCTCGAGGAAGAGCTCGGGCCACGTCGCGAGGTCGGCCCCCTCGGGCGAGACGTAGATCGGCACGTCGCCGACGAGCTGGACGCCCCGCTCGGCGGCGTGCTCGCGCAGCGCGGCCCACTCGCGGTCGAAGCGGACCTGGTCCTCGACGCTCCCGCCGAACGCCTCCCAGCCCCCGATCCAGAACGCGTGCCGCTCCCGGAAGCTCGCGACCTCGTCCTGGGTCACGGGCGCGTCGGGCTCCGCGAGCAGGCCGTCCCAGGCCGCGAAGGCGCTCGCCGCCTTGTACGGCGAGCGGTGCTCGTCGGGCGGGCCGAGCGGCAGGACCTGCCAGTAGGTCTGCCCCGCGTCGGCGAGCCAGTCGACGAACGCGTGGGCGGAGGGCCCGAGGCGGCCGTCGGGCAGGGCGGTCAGGTGGAGCTGGACGCCGGAGGCGCGCGGGAACGGAGGCATCACGCCTATCCTCCTGCCCACCGCCGACCGGTGCGACGCAGCCCGCCCGTCCGGTTCTCACCGCTTTCGTGCGTGATCGGTCGCCGAAGTGGATAAGGCTCGAGACTGATGCCCGTGCCTGACCCCCGCAAGCCGCCGCCGCGGATCCTGATCGAGCGCCCGCAACCCAGCGTGGAGTGCGGGCGGTACCCCGCGAAGGCCTGCGTCGGCGACGACGTGCCCGTGAGCGCCGACGTCTTCCGCGACGGCCACGAGGTCCTGCGGGCCGTCGTCCGCTTCCGCGGCCCCGGCGACAAGGGCTGGAGGGAGGCCGCGCTCGCCCCGTACGACGCGGCCGTGGGCGGCAACGGCTTCGAGGGCTCCTTCCCCGTCGACCGGCAGGGCACCTGGAGCTTCGCGTTCGAGGCCTGGGCCGACACGTTCGCCTCCTGGCGCTCCGAGGTCACCCGCAAGCTCGACGCGAACCAGGAGGACCTCTCGAGTGAGCTGCTCGAGGGGAAGGCGATCGTCGAGGCGACCCTGGCCCGGGCGAAGGGCGAGGACAAGGACCGCCTCCGCGCGGCGCTCGACGCGTGGAGCCTCGAGGAGGCGATCTCCGTCCCGGTCGCGCAGGCCTGCGCCCGCTGGGCCGACCGCGGCCTCGGCACCCGCACGAAGGCGCTCGAGGTGGAGGTGGACCGCCTCCGGGCCCGCTACGGCGCCTGGTACGAGCTCTTCCCGCGCTCCTGGGGCGGCTTGAAGGGCACCGCGGACGTCGTCCCGCAGCTTGCCGCGCTCGGCTTCGACGTCCTCTACCTCCCGCCGATCCACCCCATCGGCGTGAAGAACCGCAAGGGCCGCAACAACAACGTCGTGGCCGGCAAGGGCGACCCGGGCTCCCCGTGGGCGATCGGCTCGCCCGAGGGCGGCCACACCGCCATCCACCCCGAGCTCGGCACCCATGCGGACTTCGACCACCTCGTCGCGGTCTGCGGCGAGCACGGCATCGACGTCGCGCTCGACTTCGCGATCCAGTGCTCCGCGGACCACCCGTGGCTCGAGGAGCACCCCGAGTGGTTCTCCAAGCGCCCCGACGGGACCCTGAAGTACGCGGAGAACCCGCCCAAGAAGTACCAGGACATCTACAACGTCAACTGGGACACCGAGGACTGGCAGGGCCTGTGGCAGGCGCTCCTGGAGGTCGTCCGGCACTGGGTCCGCCGGGGCGTCCGCGTCTTCCGCGTCGACAACCCGCACACGAAGCCGATCCCGTTCTGGGAGTGGCTCATCAGGGAGATCCGGGCCGAGGAGCCCGACGTCGTCTTCCTCGCCGAGGCGTTCACGAAGGCCGCCGTCATGCGCGCGCTCGCCAAGATCGGCTTCTCCCAGAGCTACACGTACTTCACCTGGAAGAACTCCCGGCACGAGCTCATCGAGTACGTCGTCGAGCTCACGACCTCCGGCATGCAGGACTACTACCGGCCGAACTTCTTCGCGAACACGCCGGACATCCTCTCCGAGCACCTGCAGCACGGCGGGCCGCCGGCCTTCCACGCGCGGCTCGTGCTGGCCGCGACGCTCTCCCCGACCTACGGGATCTACTCGGGCTTCGAGAAGTTCGAGAACGTCCCGGTCAAGCCCGGCTCGGAGGAATACCTCGACTCGGAGAAGTACGAGGCCAAGCAGCGGCGCCTCGACGGCCCGCTGCTCCCCGTCGTGCACAAGCTCAACACCGTCCGCCGCCGGCACCCCGCGCTGCAGCACCTCGCGAACGTCCGCTTCCTCGGGACGGAGAACGAGCACCTCGTCGCGTACGTGAAGACGACGGGCACCGACACCGTCATCACGGTCGTGAACATCGACCCGTTCTCCGTGCAGGAGGGCATCGCCGACATCCCGTACGAGAGCGGCCTGCCGCCGGCCTACGAGGTCCGCGACGCGCTCACGGGCGAGCAGTTCACGTGGTACGTCGGCCGCAACTTCGTCCGCCTGAACCCGGGTGGCGCCCACGTCATGGAGGTCCTGTGACCCCGAAGGACCCTGCAGCTCCCGTCCCGGCCGCGCCCACGCACGCGCCGCAGAACCACTGGTTCGAGTCCGAGCCCCTGTGGTTCAAGACCGCCGTCTTCTACGAGATCCACCTGCGTGGCTTCTACGACGGGAACGGCGACGGCTCGGGCGACTTCCGCGGGCTCACCGAGAAGCTCGACTACCTGCAGTGGCTCGGCGTGGACTGCATCTGGCTTCTGCCGATGTACGAGAGCCCGCTCCGCGACGGCGGCTACGACATCGCCGACTTCTACAAGGTGCACCCGGACTACGGGACCATGGACGACGTCAAGGCGTTCATCGACGCCGCGCACGAGCGCGGGATCCGCGTGATCGCGGACCTCGTCATGAACCACACGAGCTCGGACCACGCCTGGTTCCAGGAGTCCCGGAGCTCGAAGGACAACCCGAAGTCCGACTGGTACGTCTGGTCCGACACGGACGAGCTCTACCAGGACGCCCGCATCATCTTCACGGACACCGAGCCGTCCAACTGGACCTGGGATCCCGTCCGCGGCCAGTACTTCTGGCACCGCTTCTTCGCGCACCAGCCCGACCTCAACTACGAGAACCCGGAAGTGCACGAGGCGATGATCGACGCGCTGCGCTTCTGGCTCGACCTGGGCCTGGACGGCTTCCGCCTCGACGCGGTCCCGTACCTGTACGTCCGCGAGGGGACCAACGGGGAGAACCTGCCGCAGACGCACGAGTTCCTGAAGAAGCTGCGCAGGACCGTCGACGCCGAGTACCCCGACAAGGTGCTGCTCGCCGAGGCGAACCAGTGGCCCGAGGACGTCGTGGAGTACTTCGGCGACGGCGACGAGTGCCACATGGCGTTCCACTTCCCCGTCATGCCGCGCATGTTCATGGCGGTGCGTCGCGAGGAGGCCACGCCGATCTACGAGATCCTCAAGCGGACCCCGGACATCCCGGACAACTGCCAGTGGGGCCTGTTCCTCCGCAACCACGACGAGCTGACGCTCGAGATGGTCACGGACGAGGAGCGCGATTACATGTACGCGGAGTACGCCAAGGACCCGCGCATGAAGCTCAACCTCGGCATCCGCCGCCGGCTCGCGCCGCTGCTCGACAACGGCCGGGACGAGATCGCGCTCATGACCGCGATCATGTTCTCGCTGCCGGGATCGCCCGTCCTCTACTACGGGGACGAGATCGCCATGGGCGACAACGTCTACCTCGGCGACCGCGACGGCGTCCGCACCCCCATGCAGTGGACCGGCGACCGCAACGGCGGCTTCTCGCGCGCGGACTTCGCGCAGCTCTACGCACCGCCGCTGATGGACCCCGTCTACGGCTACCAGGCGGTGAACGTCGAGGCCCAGCTGCGCACGAGCAACTCGCTGCTGCGGTGGCTCAAGCGCTTCATCGCGCTGCGCAAGGAGCACCCCGTGTTCGGGTTCGGCACCTATGAGCCGCTCGAGCCGTCCAACCACCGGATCTTCGCGCACGTCCGGCGCTACGAGGACGACCTCGTCCTCTGCGTCCACAACCTCGCGCGGACCGCGCAGGCCGTGGAGCTGGACCTGTCGGAGTTCGAGGGGCGCTACCCCGAGGAGATGTTCGGCCGGGTGCGCTTCCCGCGCATCGGTGAGCTGCCCTACCTGCTGACGCTCGCGCCCCGCGGCTTCTTCTGGTTCGTGCTCACCGCCCCCGCCGAGGACGAGGGAGAGGAGCGGCGAGATGGTCACCGTTGATGCCACGTTCCTGGAGGGCTGGCTCGTCGAGCAGCGCTGGTTCGCCTCGAAATCCCGCGACCTGAGCGCGGTCAACCTGCTCGAGACGCTCACCCTGCGCGAGAGCGACGAGCAGCCGCTCGTCCTCGCGCTCGTCGAGGCGCGCTTCGCCACCGGCACGCACGAGCTCTACCAGGTGCTCCTCGGCGCGCGGGAGGCGACGCCGAAGGACGAGGAGGGCACGATCCTCGAGAAGGCCGGCTGGGAGCTCTACGACGCGGTCGGCGATCCCGAGCAGGGCGGGATCCTCGCGGGCTTCTTCGACGGCGACCGGGAGATCCCGGGCGCCCACGGCTGCGTGCGCTTCCACCACACGGAGGGCGCCCCGGCGATGGGCTCGCACCCCGACGTGCGGCCCATGGGCGCCGAGCAGTCGAACTCCTCGGTGATCCTCGACGACAAGTTCGTCCTGAAGGTCTTCCGTCGCCTGGAGGCCGGGGACAACCCCGAGCTCGAGATGCTCAAGTTCCTCACGGAGCAGGGCTTTCAGAGCATCGCCCGGCTGCAGGGCTGGTACGACTACTCGGGCGAGCTGATGGACGCGACGCTCGGCGTCGTGCAGGACTACGTCGGCGACGCGACGGACGGCTGGGAGCTCGCCCTCGCGGCGATCGGCGCCGGTGATGACTCGCTGATCGACCGCCTGCGGGACCTCGGCGCGGTCACGGGCGACATGCACCGGGCGCTCGGCTCGAGCATGGACCCGGACTTCGCCCCGGACGAGCCGAGCGACGACGCCCTCGCGCTGCTCACGGCGACGATCGACGAGCAGATCGAGCGCGTGTGGGTCGACCTGCCGCAGGACGACCCGGCCGTCGAGCCGATCCTGCACCGCGGGCAGGAGATCCGCGACCGCCTGCAGATGATGAGCCACGTCGGCGTGGGCGGCCGCTACATCCGCCACCACGGCGACTTCCACCTGGGGCAGACGCTCGCGAAGCCCGACGGCGGCTGGGTGATCCTCGACTTCGAAGGGGAGCCCGCGCGCTCCCTGCGCGACCGGCGCCGCAAGCGCTCGCCGCTGCGCGACGTGGCGGGCATGCTCCGCTCCTTCGCGTACGCCGCGAGCGCCAGCGAGCTGCTGCACGGCAAGGCCGCGCCCGCGGACTGGGAGGAGCGCGCCCGCGCGGCGTTCCTCGAGGGCTACCACGCCCACGTCGACCCGAAGCTGCTGCCCGCCGGGCACGCGGCGATCGACAAGCTGCTCGCGATCTTCGAGCTCGAGAAGGCCGTCTACGAGCTGCGGTACGAGATCGACAACCGTCCCGAGTGGGTCGGCGTCCCCGTCGCCGGGATCGCCCGCCTCCTCCAGGAGCCCCTTCCGTCATGAGCAAGAACATCGACCCGGCGATCTTCCAGGCCGTCGTCGACGGCACCCTCGCCGACCCGCACTCCGTGCTCGGTGCGCACCCCGTGAAGGGCGGCGTGATCGTCTGCGCCTACCGCCCCGACGCGGTCAGCGTGACCGTGCACGCGAACGGGGACGGGGAGCTCGCGCTCCAGCAGCTCCACCCGGGCGGCGTGTTCGCCGGCGAGCTGAAGGGCGCCTCGCTTCCGCTGCGGTACGAGCTCGAGGTCGCCTATGGCGATGGGCGCACGTTCACCATCAAGGACCCGTACGCGTTCCCGCCGACGCTCGGCGAGCTCGACATCCACCTCGCCGGCGAGGGCCGCCACGAGGAGGTCTACGAGCACCTGGGCGCGCACGTCCGCGCGGTCGACGGCGTCTCGGGCACCGCGTTCGCGGTGTGGGCGCCGAGCGCGCGGGCGGTCTCGGTCGTCGGCGACTTCAACTCGTGGGACGGCCGGCTGCACCACATGCGCTCGCTCGGTTCGAGCGGCATCTGGGAGCTCTTCGTCCCCGACGTGGCCGACGGCCAGCGGTACAAGTACGAGATCCGCGGCGCCGACGGCGGGCTCGTGCTCAAGGCCGATCCGTACGCGTTCCAGACCGAGCACCCCCCGCAGACCTCGAGCGTCGTGCACACGCCGCGGCACGAGTGGCAGGACGGGGCGTGGGTCGAGGCGCGGCGTGCGGTCGGCAAGCCGCCGCTCGACGCGCCCATCTCGGTCTACGAGGTGCACCTCGGCTCCTGGCGGCGCTCCCCGGACCACCCGGACGAGCCGCTCGACTACGAGACGCTCGCCCGCGACCTCGCCGCCTACGTCAAGGACATGGGCTTCACCCACGTCGAGCTCCTGCCGGTGATGGCGCACCCGTACGCGCCGTCCTGGGGCTACCAGGTGACCTCGTACTTCGCGCCCACGCCGCGGTACGGCACCCCGGACCAGTTCCGGGCGTTCGTCGACCACCTGCACGGCGAGGGCATCGGCGTGCTCCTCGACTGGGTGCCGGCGCACTTCCCGAAGGACGCCTGGGCGCTCGCGAACTTCGACGGGACGAAGCTCTACGAGCACGCCGACCCGCACCGCGGCGAGCACCCCGACTGGGGCACGCTCGTGTTCAACTCCGGGCGCAACGAGGTCCGGAACTTCCTGCTCGCGAGCGCGCTGTTCTGGGCCCGGGAGTACCACGCGGACGGCATCCGGGTCGACGCCGTCGCCTCCATGCTCTACCTGGACTACTCGCGGAAGGACGGCGATTGGGTCCCCAACGAGTTCGGCGGCAACGAGGACCTGCAGGCCGTCGCGCTGCTCAA
>JAOPZO010000363.1 GCA_025964065.1 Solirubrobacterales bacterium
CACGTAGGTCCGCATGAGCGCCCGCGCCGCCGTGGCGTAGCGCGCGACCCGGACGGGGCCGCAGCACTCCTCGCCCTCGAGCGGGATGCCGTCGCTCACCCTGAGCGAGATGACCGTGACCGCCGGCTTGAGCCGCTGCGCGCGCTGCTTCGCGAGCCCGGGCCAGCTCGCCGCGGACGGCTCGGCGAGGCCGGTGCCGGGGCGGGTGTCGACCGTCACGTCGAAGGCGGTTCGCGGGCGGCCCGCGACGAAGGCGTGGGTGCCCTGCATGAGCGAGTCGCCGGCCACTGGGATCCGGGGGAGCCCCTTCGTGCTGGCGGTCCGCGTCGCCCCGCCCACGGTGAGCAGCGGGTCCGCGGCGCCGTCGGGGTGGGGTGCCCGGGCGCTCCAGACGGCGTCCCCGCCGACCCGGAAGCGCGCGACGCCGTTCGCGGCCCCGGGCCGGACGACGACCTCGAGGCGCTCCTTGCGGTCCGGGGTGCGGATCTCCGCAGCGGCCTGGGTCCGGCGCCCGTCGGGCCCGACCGCGAACGCGACGGATCGGCGCACGAGGCGGTCGCAGCGCCAGGTGATCGCGCCCACGACCGTCGCGGAGGGCAGCGGGCTCGGCGCGGGGTCCACGGCGACCTCGCGGATCGCGGCGGCCTGTCCGTCCACTCCCTCGGAGAACGTGACGGTCGCGCCCGCCGGGGCCAACATCCGGAGGGCGATGCGGCCCTCGCCGGAGCTCAGCGTGAGGCACGGCGGCGGGTCCTCGAAGGCGGGGGCCATCGCGGGCGGCGGGCCCGACGACGACTGGGCGATGGCCGGGGCCGCCGTCAGGCAGCACGCGAACAGCGCCGCGAGGCAAGCTCCCCTGAGCACCGCCTGAGCATGCCATGATCGCCGCGTCCCCCGCTGCACGCTGTTCGTCCGCGGGAAGGCGATGCCGAGCAGCAGCGCCCGTCCGGTCGCGATGTCCGTGCCGCCGCTGCGCCGTGGACCTGCGCGGCGCAGCCGTACAGCGCGAGCAGCACGTCGGGCGACGAGAAGGCCTCGGGAACCGCGAGGACCGGGGCGACGACCTCCCGGGCCAGCTTGTCGGCGGCGGGTCCCTCCGCCCACGGAGCACCTAAGCTGCGATTGACGGGTCAGTCAAGGCTGGAGGGCGCGGGGATGCGAGTCGCAGCGGTGCAGATGTGCTCCACGCCGGACGCCCCGGCGAACCTCGCGCGGGCCGACGCGCTCGTCCGCCGCGCCGCCGCCGACGGCGCGGGTCTCGTCCTGCTGCCGGAGAAGTGGAGCTGCCTCGGCACCCGCGAGGACCTCCTGGCCGGCGCCGAGCCCCTCGACGGCCCGGCGATCTCCTGGGCGCGCGCGATCGCCGCGGAGCTCGGCATCGACCTCGTCGCGGGCTCCATCGCCGAGCGGGTCCCCGGCGCGGACCGCAACGCGAACACGAGCGTCCACGTCGCGCCCGACGGGACGGTCCGCGGGACGTACCGCAAGATCCACATGTTCGACGTGACCCTGGACGGCATCCGCTATGAGGAGAGCGCGTCGGAGGCGCCGGGGGAGGAGCTCGTCACGAGCGCGACCGCCGCGGGAGTCGCGCTCGGGCTGAGCGTCTGCTACGACCTGCGCTTCCCCGAGGTCTTCCGCATCCTCGCCCTCCGCGGCGCGCGCATCCTGCTCGTGCCCTCCGCCTTCACCTGGGCCACGACCCTGCAGCACTGGGAGGTGCTCCTCCGCGCCCGCGCGATCGAGGACCAGTGCTTCGTCATCGCGGCGAACCAGCACTCCGAGCACGTCCCCGGGATGCGCTCGGGCGGCCACTCGATGGTGGTCGACCCGTGGGGCGTCGTGCTCGCCCGCGCGGGCGCCGACGCCGACGCCGTGGTGCTCGCGGACCTCGACCTGGAGGGCCAGGACGCCGTTCGCGCCTCGCTGCCCTCGCTCGCCAACCGCCGGCCGGGCGCCTACGCCTGGCCCACCGCCCGCCAGGAGGGCTGACCACATGGCCGCGCGCCCCAGGGCCCCCGTGCCGGACAAGCGCCGCATCATCCTCGACGCCGCCGTGAAGGTCTTCGCGCGCCAGGGCTTCACCCAGTGCCGCGTCGCGGACATCGCGGACGAGGCCGGGGTCGCCTACGGCCTCGTCTACCACTACTTCCGCTCGAAGGACGCCGTGCTCGACACGCTCTTCCTCGAGCGCTGGGAGGTCATGGTCGAGGTCATCGGCCAGGTCGATCAGCAGGACCTCCCCGCCCGCGAGAAGCTCCGCTACGTCGCGGGCTTCATCGACGACTCCTACCGCCACGACCCCGACCTGATGAAGGTCATCATCGTCGAGGTCACCCGTGCCGCGAACTCCTTCGGCCGCACCCACATGCCGGACATCCAGCGCGCCTACGGCCGCCTCGCGACGATCGTGGAGGGCGGCATGCGCACGGGGGAGTTCCGCACCGCGGTCACCCCGGCGTTCGCCGCGATGGCGTTCTACGGGGTCATCGAGCAGGTCCTGACCCAGTGGATCTTCGCCGAGGGGCCCATCGGGGACGAGGAGTTCGACCGCGCGAAGGACCTCATCGTCGAGACCGTGTGCGGCGGCCTCAACGGCTGAGGCGCTGGGCGGGTAGGCGACCGGGCGAGTGGGTAGGGTCCCGCCCTGATGCAGAACGAGATGACCAAGCGCCTCATGTGGTCCGGCCTCCTCGCCGGTCTCGGTGCCCTGGCCAGTGTCGCGACGGCGAAGCTCGCCGCCGCCATCTGGCGCAAGGCCTTCGACGAGGACCCGCCCGAGTGAGCCCCTCAGACCCGCACGCCCCGACGCCCGCCGGGCCCGACCCGGACGAGCCGACCGAGGTGCGCCCCGCGCCCTCCGACCCGTTCGCCCCGCCGGTCGCGGAGCCCGCCTCGGGCGA
>JAOPZO010000028.1 GCA_025964065.1 Solirubrobacterales bacterium
GGCTCGGGCGGGGGGGCGACCGCGGCCGCGGCGCTCAGCGCGCGCTCGAGCCGCTCCAACCGGGCGAGGAGCGCACGGGTCGAGGCGTCGACCTCCGGCGTGGCCGCCTTCACGAGCGCGAGCTCGAGCTGCGTGCGGTCGTCCGCGCCGTCCTTGCTCGCGCGCATCGCGGCCGCAAGCAGGTCGATGAGCCGCACGACGTCGGTGGCCGGCACGCGCTTGGCCTGCTCGGCGAGCCGCGCGTCGCGGTCGGGCGTCACCGCGAGCTCCGGCGGCACCCCGCCGAGCGTCTGCGTGATGAGCAGCTCGCGCGCGTGCGCCTCGAGGTCGCGGATGAACTGCGAGACGTCGCGGCCCGTCTCCACGAGCTGGGCGGCGGCCCCGAGCGCGGAGCGCGCGTCGTGCGAGGCGACCGCGTCGAGCGCGCCGAAGAGCAGCTCCGCGTCGGCCACGCCCAGCACGGCGAGCACGTCGTCCGTGTGGATCTTCGTGCCCGAGTACGTGACGAGCTGCTCGAGCGTCCCGAGCGCGTCGCGGAACGAGCCCGTGGCGTGGCGCGCGAGCAGCGCGACAGCGTCGGCGGGGATCGCGATCGACTCGTGGTCGGCCACGCGCTGCACCACGCGCGCGAGCTGCTCGACGGTCGGGCGGGAGAAGTCGAAGCGGTGGCAGCGGTCGACGACGGTGGGCAGGACCTTCGACGCCTCGGTCGTGGCGAGCACGAAGATCGTCGACGGCGGCGGCTCCTCGAGCGTCTTCAGGAACGCGTTCCACGCCTGCGTCGAGAGCATGTGCGCCTCGTCGAGGATGTAGACCTTGTACCGGCCGCTGACCGGGGCGAACTGCACGGAGTCGCGCAGCTCGCGGATGTCGTCGACGGAGTTGTTCGAGGCCGCGTCCATCTCGATGACGTCGAGGGAGTTGGCGCTCTGGATGGAGCGGCAGGAGTCGCAGTGGCCGCAGGGGCTCGTCGTGGGGCCGGGCGGCCGCGGGTCCTCGGGGGTGCCCGAGCAGTTCAGGCACGCCGCGAGGATCTTCGCCATCGACGTCTTGCCCGTGCCGCGCGAGCCCACGAAGAGGTAGGCGTGGTGGAGCTTGTCCTGCTCCACGGCGTTGCGCAGGGTGCGCACGACATGCTCCTGGCCGACGACGTCGTCGAACGTGCGCGGGCGGTGGCGGCGGTACAGCGAGGGGGCGGTCGACATCGTCTGGGGCCAGTCTCGCACAGCCCCCGTGCTGCGCCGGAGTAGCCTGCCGCGCGCATGGCACGCGCCCGCTTCGCCGCGGGGATCGGGGCCCTCGCGGCGCTCCTGTGGGCTGTCGCGGGCCACGGCCTCGTGAACTACGACACGCTCCACACGCTCGCGTGGGGGCGCGACCTCGCGCACGGGGAGCTCCCGGACTACGACGTCCCGCTGGCCCCCACGCCGCACCCGCTCGCGACGCTCGCGGCGCTCCTGGCCACCCCGATCACCCAGCTCGAGTCCGGCGGGGTCGACGGCGAGCTCGCCGCGAACCTCACGCTCGCCCTCGCCTTCGTCGCGCTCGCCCTGCTCGGCTGGGTGACCTACCGGCTCGGCGCGACGTGGTTCCACCCCGCCGTCGGGATCCTCGCCGCCGTCCTGCTGCTGACCCGCCGCCCGGTCCTCGACTTCGGCGCCCGCGCGTACGTCGACCTCCCCTACCTCGTCCTCGTGCTGGGCGCCGCGCTCGTCGAGAGCCGCCGGCCGAAGGCGGGCCGTGACGTCCTCCTCCTGCTCGGCGCGGCCGGGCTGATCCGCCCCGAGGCGTGGCTCTTCGCCGCCGCCTACCTCGTGTGGACCCGCGACCTGCGGCTGCTGCCCTACGCCGCGATCGGCCCGGTCGGGTGGGCGCTCTACGACCTGCTCATCACGGGCAACCCCCTCCACTCGCTGACCGACACGCAGGACAACGCGGAGGCGCTCGAGCGGGTCACCGGGCTCTCGAACGTCCCGGGCACCGTGCCGCGGCGGCTCGGGGAGATCCTCCGCGAGCCCGTCCTCCTCGGCGCCGCGGGCGGCGGCGTGCTCGCCCTCCTGTGGCTGCGGGAGCGCGTGAAGGTCGCCGTGGCCACGGGCGTCCTCGCGATGCTCGCGTTCTGCGTCCTCGCGGGCGCCGGGCTCCCGATCCTCGGCCGGTACCTCCTCCTCCCCGCGACGATCCTCACGCTCTTCGCCGCCGCGGGCGTGCTCGGCTGGCTCGCGCTCCCGCCCGACGATCCGCGGCGCCGCCCGTGGCAGGCGTTCGGCGCGCTCGTCGCCGTCGCGCTGCTCGCGTTCGCGCCCGCGCAGGTCGACCGGCTCTCGGACCTCAGGCGCGCGCTCGAGCGCCAGTCGGCCATTCAGGGCGACCTCCGCGCGCTCGTCCGTGACGACCGCGTCCCCTGTGCGATCACCGTCCCGAACCGCCGGCCGATCCCGCTCCTGGCGCTGTGGCTCGACCGCCCGCCGCAGGCCATCGCGACCGCGCAGGAGGCCGCGCCCGCCACGGGCGCCTACCTCGCGCCCGCCACCTCGAAGGTCGCGAGCGACTACATCCTCGACCCGCGCGACCGCGACCGCACCGTCGCGCCGCCGCCACCGGGGTTCCGCGAGACCGATCGCAACGCGAGCTGGCGGCTGCTCACCCGGAGCTGCGGCTGAGGCCTTGACAAGTCGAGAGTGTGAGTGCACACTCACCTTGCCATGCCCCGCACGCTCTCCACCGCCGACGCCCGCCGGGAGGCCCTCCTCGAGGCCGCCCTCCCGCTCTTCGCCGAGCGCGGCCTCACGGGCACGCCGACCCTCGCGGTCGCCAAGGCGAGCGGCATCTCGCAGGCCTACCTCTTCCGGCTCTTCCCGACGAAGGCCGACCTCGCGATCGCGCTCGTCGAGCGGATGAACGACCGGATGTACGAGGCGATGGCCGGGGCCGGGCAGGCCGCGAAGGCCGCGGGCGAGGAGGTCATCCCGGCCATGGGCGAGGCGTACGTCCGCCTCCTCCAGGAGGACCGCGACCTCCTGCTGCTCAACCTCCACGCGTACGCCGCGTGCCCGCAGTTCCCCGCGCTGCGCGACACCATGCGTGCGGGCTTCGCCCGGATGCAGGAGATGGTCGCCGAGCTCTCGGGGGCCGACCCGCTCGAGCTCCGGCGGTTCTTCGCCCAGGGGATGCTCCTGAACGTCGTCGCCGCGCTCGACATCTGGGAGCTCGAGGAGCCCTGGGCCCAGACCCTCCTCGGCCCCGACGACGGCCCGGGCTGCTGAGCCGCCGCGCACCCCTTTTTTGACCTTCGAATGAGTAACCACTCACACACCAAGGAGCCCACGATGCCTCCCGCCCCACCCCGGTCCGGCTGGACCCTCGCGATCGTCTCGATCGCGCTCTTCATGACCGCCCTCGACAACCTCGTCGTCGGCGTCGCGCTGCCGTCGATCCGCGCGGACTTCGGCGGCTCACTCGAGTCGCTCGAGTGGACCGTGAACGCCTACACGCTGTCGTTCGCCGTGTTCCTCATCCTGGGCGCCGCGCTCGGCGACCGCTTCGGCCGCAAGCGCATGTTCGGGATCGGCATGGCGCTGTTCACCGCCTCGAGCGCCGGCGCCGCGCTCGCCCCGAGCATCGACGCGCTCGTGGCCACCCGCGCGCTCCAGGGCCTCGGCGCCGCGATGGTCACGCCGCTCACGCTCACCCTGCTCTCCGAGGCGTTCCCGGCGGAGAAGCGCGGGCTCGCCCTCGGCGTCTGGGCCGGCGTCAGCGGCCTCGGCGTCGCGCTCGGCCCGTTCGTCGGCGGCGCCGTGGTCGAGGGGATCTCCTGGCAGTGGATCTTCTGGCTGAACGTCCCCACCGGGATCGTCCTCATCCCGCTCGCGCTCCGGTACCTCACGGAGTCCTTCGGGCCCGCCCGGGCGCTCGACCTGCGAGGTGTCGCGCTCGCCGCGACCGGCCTCCTCGGCATCACGTTCGCCATCGTCCGCGGCCAGTCCGAGGGCTGGACGAGCCTCTCGATCCTCGCGTCGGCCGGCGCCGGCGTCGCGCTCGTGGCCGCGTTCGTGCTGTGGGAGCGGCGCGC
Organism: Solirubrobacterales bacterium; assembly: GCA_025964065.1. GTDB lineage: Bacteria > Actinomycetota > Thermoleophilia > Solirubrobacterales > Solirubrobacteraceae > Paraconexibacter. The sequence goes on from JAOPZO010000028.1 coordinate 4,073, forward strand.
GCCCGCCCCGATGCTGCCGCTGCGGTTCTTCCGCTCGCGCGGCTTCGTCGCCTCGAACCTCGTCGGCTTCTCGATGTTCTTCGGGGTCTTCGGCGCGATCTTCCTCCTGAGCCAGTTCTTCCAGAGCGCCCAGGGCTACGGGCCCTTCGAGGCCGGGCTGCGCACGCTGCCGTGGACGGGGATGCCGATGCTCGTGGCCCCGATCGCCGGGATCCTGAGCGACCGCATCGGCTCGCGACCGCTCATGGCCGCCGGACTCGCGCTGCAGGCGGGCGCGATCGGCTGGCTCGCGGCGGTCACGACCGTCGACGTCGCGTACTCCGCGCTCGTCGTCCCGTTCGTCATGGGCGGCACGGGCATGGCGCTCGTCTTCGCCCCGAGCGCGAACGCGGTGCTGCGCTCCGTGCGGCCCGAGGAGGCCGGCCAGGCCTCAGGCGCGACGAACGCCATCCGGGAGCTCGGCGGCGTCATGGGCGTCGCCGTCCTGGCGAGCGCCTTCGCGGGCGCCGGCTCCTACGCGAGCCCGCAGGCGTTCACGGACGGGCTCGTCGCGGCGCTGCCGATCGGCGCCGCCGTCCTCGCGCTCGGCGCGGTCGCGGCGCTCCTCGTCCCGGCCCTCGCGCGGGAGGCGGCCCCGGAGGCCGAGGCGGTCCCGGCGGAGACGGAGGCCGTGCTCGTCGGTTGAGGCCGTCCGGCTCCTGCGTTCAGACGCTCCTCATACGGCGCACCGGAAGGGTGCGAGGCATGCACGGACCGCTCGACCACGTCCTCGGGGACCCGCCCCAGCAGCTCATGCTGCTCACGACGGACCGCCACACGGGCACCGTCACGGGCGCGGTGGCACTCGGGGACACGTGGGACCGGCTCCTCTGCGACCTGCTGCTCGACGTCGGGCGCCAGGCTCGCGAGGAGCCCGGCGCCTGACGTCGGGCGAAGAAGTGGATCGTGCACCCGGTCCTGTTGCACGGCCTCGGGGACGCTCTCACCGAGGAACGGCTCCGGCCCAGGCCACCCCGCTGCACACGCCGGAAACCGCTTAAGGCTGCTTCCTTCCGGACCTGACCTGGTTCACGGGCCGACGTTGCGCGGGACCCGGGCCATCGACACCGCCATCGGCGCGCTGACCCCGAGACCGAGCCCCTCAACCGGGGATTCGGCCTCGCTAGAGCGGAACTGCGAGCGACAGGGCGCCGCTACTTCCCCACCTAGCACGATCCACCGCTGAGGCTACACACTCCGGGGGTGGACGACCTCACGACCGTCGACCTGCAGGGCGAAGGCAACGAGGCCTCCGACCTCCTGCCGGTCGAGAACGACGCGCTGCTCGGCGCCCACGGGTGGGACCGCGGCTACTGGACGGTCCTCGACGAGGGGCACGTCGAGGAGTCGATCGCGGTCATCGGCCACGCGGCCGGCGCCGCCGACGCCGAGGGCTGGGAGGTCCACCCGCTCACCTGCCTCGCCGGGAAGGAGGCCGGCCGCACGAACGATGCCGAGGCGTGCGCGCGCCACGACGGCTGGGTCTACGTGCTCGGCTCCCAGTACGGCTCGAAGGGCGGTCCGCTCCAGCCCAAGCGCGCCTGGATCGCCCGCTTCCGGGAGGACACGATCGACCGGGCGGTCCCCGAGGCGGAGGTGGAGCTCCAGGTCGAGCGCAACCAGTTCCGCCTGCACCGCGCGGTCAACGACGCGCTCGACGCCGCGGACGTCGTCCCGATCGTCCCCGGCGACGGGGTCCGGGAGCGCTTCATCGCCGCGACGCTCGAGCGCGGCCGCTCGGAGGGAAAGAGCTGGCACCACCGGCTGCGCGAGCGCGACGTGCCCATGAACGTCGAAGCCGCCGCGTTCCGTCCCGGCGGCACCCTCCTCGTCGGCCTGCGCTTCCCGACGGGCGCGGACGGCGAGCCGCTGCTCGTGGAGCTCTCGGGCGTGCCGGAGATGTTCGGGAAGCCCGAGGCATGGCCGGTGGTCGAGCGCGTCTGGGTGCTCGCGGGCGCGACGCCGCCCGGGGCGCTGACGGGCTTCCGCGCGATCTCCCACGCCGGCGGGGACGTCTTCGACGCCATCGTCGGCTCCATCGACGCGACCGGCAAGGGCTCCGCGCTGCTCGAGGACCACCCGGAGGGCGCGGACGTCGAGAGCGCGCACTGGCGCTTCCGGCTGCCCGCAGGCGGCGGCGCCGAGGAAGCCGTCCGCGTCCCGGCGGAGCACGTGCGCACGCTGCACGGGCTGCGGAACGTCGAGGGCGTGTCGGTGAGCGACGGCCGCGCGCACTACGTCACCGACGAGGACGAGCGGATCCAGCTGCGCTTCGCCTAGGGCACCGCGGGGGAGCCGGGCGTCGAGCTCGCGGCGCAGCTGGATCCGCACGCGGGCGGTTCTGGGCATGAGCTGGGGATGCGCCTCTACCCCGAGCTGCCCGCCCGCCGCACCGCGACCGCCGTGCGGGACGTCCTCACGGTCCTCGCCGTCGTGCTCTTCGCCGTGCTGGCCGTGCGCGTGCACGACCGGGTCGACGCGCTGAGCGCGGCGGGCCGCGGCGCGCAGGACGCGGGCCGCTCCGTGCAGCAGGGCTTCGACACGGCGGCCGGCGCGGTCGGCGGCGTGCCGATCGTCGGCGGGGAGCTCGAGAGCGCGCTCTCCGACGCGGGCCAGAAGACGGGCGGCGAGGCCGTCGAGGCCGGGAAGGCGGGCGAGCAGGCCGCGAAGGACGCCGCGAACCTCCTGGGCTGGCTCACGTTCCTCATTCCCACCGGGCTGCTGCTCTCGCTCGTGCTGCCGCCCCGGGTCACGCAGGTGCGGACGCTGTCGAGCGCCGCACGCGCCCTGCGGCTCACGGACCGGGCCGGAGGCGACCACGAGCGCCTGCTCGCCTCGCGCGCCGCGTTCGCCCTCCCCTACGCGACCTTGCTGCGCCACACCCCGGACCCGCTCGGCGACCTCGCGGCAGGCCGCCACGACCGGCTCGTCGCCGCGCTCGCGGAGGACGCAGGGCTGCGGGCACCGGCGAGGTGACGCCCGACGCGCCGCCGCTCTAGACTCCCCGCACCCCTGGGGCCCGTAGCTCAGTGGGAGAGCGCTCGCTTCACACGCGAGAGGTCGCTGGTTCGAAACCAGCCGGGCCCATCACATCGACCGGATCCCGGCCAGGTGCGCCGGACGACCGCGGTCTTGCGCCGGCGTCATCCGCACCACGACGCCCGGGCTCGGCCTCCCCTCCACGCGACCAGCGACCCGAGCCCCTCCTCGGCCGTCGCCGCCTCCGGGGTCACCGAGACGGATCCGGACGGCTCGCCGGGTCACGGCCGGCGCTTGAGGCGCGCATCAGCGCTCGGACTGGCGCTGCGCGCGGAGCCGGGCCGTGAAGATCGCCGTCCGCCGCGCGCGCTCCTGCGTCGCGAACGCGGCGGCCGCGACGTTCGCGGCCTGCCGGTCCGCGGCGTGCGCG
>JAOPZO010000451.1 GCA_025964065.1 Solirubrobacterales bacterium
ACGCGGCGGCGAGCGTCGCGAACGCCGCGACCACGAAGAAGTCGAAGACCTCCTCCTCGCCCATGAGCACGACGGGCACCGCGCAGAGCCCGACGAGCAGGCCCGCCATGCGCAGGAGCAGGGACCGCGGCATGCAGACGCCGATGGAGACGATCAGCAGCAGCGCGAGGAAGCGGTTGTGCGACGCGCTCCCGCCGCTCAACGCGATCGCCGAGGCGATCGCGACGCAGTCGAAGGCGAGCAGCGCGGGCAGCGGCACGCTGCGCCAGGCCGGCCCGCTGAGCCGCCTGAGGACCGCCGTGTTCAGCGCGACCAGGACCGCCCCGAGTGCGAGCAGCGCCTGGGAGTGCCCGCCGTGCTGCGCGACGCCCGCGACGACGAACGCCGGGACGGCCAGGAGCCGCTGCGCCCCGACGGCGCGGACGAACCCCCTGCGCTCCTCGTCGTTCCACCGCACCCACGCCCCCCATCGTCGACCCGCCGGCCCCCGGGCAATCCTAGGCGCCCGGGCGTCCCCCCGTGCTCGTAGCCTGGGGGCATGCGCGCAACCTGGAACGGCCGGACCATCGCCGAGTCGGACGACACCGTCGTCGTGGAGGGCAACCACTACTTCCCGCGCTCCGCGGTCGAGGAGGAGCTCGTCGTCCCCTCGGCCAAGACGAGCCACTGCCCGTGGAAGGGCGACGCGAGCTACCTGACGCTCTGCGTCGACGGCGCCGAGAACGCCGACGCGGCCTGGTACTACCCAGAGCCGAAGCCGAAGGCGGCCGAGATCAAGGACCGCGTCGCCTTCTGGAAGGGCGTCGAGATCACCCCCTGAGGGAGAGGGCTCCGGACACCGTGCCGGACTAGGATCGGCTCATGGCCGACCGACACGCAGCCCACCTCCTGATCGGCGGCGGCATCGCCTCGGCGACCGCCGCCGCCACGCTCCGCGCGGAGGGCGCGACGGGGTCCGTGCTGCTCGTGGGCCGCGAGCTCGACGCGCCGTACCACCGCCCGCCGGCCACGAAGGAGTACCTGCGCGGCAGCGCCTCGAAGGCCGACGCGCTCGTGCACCCGGCGGGGTGGTGGGCCGAGAACGACGTCGAGCTCCTCACCCGCACGTCGGTCACCGCGCTCGACCCGGAGGCCCGTACCGCGACCCTCTCGACGAAGGAGACGGTCTCCTACGACACCGCGCTCCTGGCCACGGGCGCCATGGTGCGGCGGCTCTCGCTCCCGGGCACGGAGCTCGACGGCCTCCACTACGTCCGTGCGCTGATGAACGCGGACATGCTCAAGCGCGACCTCGCGAGCGCGGAGGCGCGCCACGTCGTGCTCGTCGGCGGCTCCTACATCGGATGCGAGCTCGCCGCCTCGCTGACCGAGATGGGCTTCCGCTGCACCGTCCTCATGCTCGAGGAGGAGCCGATGGAGCGCGGCTTCGGCCCGCGAGTCGGCCGCCACGTGCGCGCACTGCTCGAGGCGCACGGGGTCACGGTCCGTGGCGGCGTCGACGTCGAGGGCTTCGCGGGCGCGGAGCGCATCGAGCGCGTGCTGCTCGCGGGCGGGGAGGAGCTCGCCGCCGACGCGGTCGTCGCCGGCGTCGGCGCGACCCCGGACGTCATGACCGCCCGCAAGGCCGGCCTCGCGCTCGGCGACCTGGGCGGCGTCGCGTGCGACGCGGGGCTCAAGACCTCCGCCGACGGCCTCTGGGCCGCCGGGGACATGTGCGAGTACGAGTCCGTCCTCCACGGCCGCACGACCCGGATCGAGCACGAGGACCTCGCGGCGAAGCAGGGCGCGCACGTCGCCCGCGCGATGCTCGGCAGCACCGCGCCGTTCGCGGAGGTGCCGTACTTCTGGACCGATCTCGCCGACTGGAGCTCGTTCGAGCACGTCGGCGCCGCGAAGGACTGGGCGAGCGAGGAGCTCGACGGCACGCCGGGGAGCGGCCCGTTCGGTGTCCGCTACCTCGACGAGCAGGGGCGCCTCGTCGCGGCGCTCTCGGCGGACGGCGGCGGGGACCTCGACGCCGCGCGCGCCGAGCTCGCCGCACGCGTCCCCGCCTAGGCCGGCAGCCGCCTAGGTCTCGGCGCGGGCGCGGGGCGCCCAGATGTCGCTGCACGCCTCGCAGGTCTCGCGCGGGATGACCCCGAGGCGCATGAGCCCGGCGAACGCGGTGCAGCCGGCGCAGAAGGCGAAGACGGACTCGAGCGTCGCGAAGACGACCATGAGGACGAGGAGCGCGTCGGCCGCCGTGGTCCAGTCGAGCACGAGGGCGAAGACCGCGCCGAGCGTCGTGCAGACGGCGCCGATCGCCTGCGCGAAGCGCTTGGGCGGGCCCGGGACGTGCTTCGGCGCGCCCAGGCGCGGGGCCACGACGCCCATCGCCAGGCGGCCCAGCGGGGAGAGCGTGGGGCCGGTCAGGGCGCGAGCGACGAAGCCGTAGGCGAGCGGCACGAGGAGCCAGCGCCAGCCCGTGACGAGCGCGAGCAGGGCGACGACCGCGACCACGCCGGCCACGACCCGGGCGGCCTTCTCGTTGACGGGGTTGGGAAAGGAGAAGAACTCGGACACTCCTCCAGCCTACGAGCCACCGCCGAGGCGACCTACGACGTCGTCCGGCCTTCGATGCAGAACGCGGCCGACGTCGACGCCGACGTCATCTCGAACTCCCGTGCGGGCTCGAGGGTCGACCCGCAGGGCCTGACGGACCTGCTCGACGCGGTCCCGCCGGGCCTCGACGGCTTCCGGTCATCGATACGCGGGCGGCCACCTCGGGGTGACGCCGCAGCTCGCGGCGCCGGGGCTCCGGAAGCTAGACGCGGCGCTCTTCGGCGTCGGTCTCGAGGCGGGCGGCGTAGGCCTGGTTCTCCGCGCGCTCGCCGAAGACCTGGGCGACCGCGAAGCCGATGAGGCCGTGGAGGAGCGCGGGAAAGGCGACGAAGAAGACGACGACGAGGCCGAAGGTGGCCGACCAGGCGGACATTGCGAGAACCATGAGGTCCCGGATGATACCCGGACCCCCGCGCGGCAGGGCGCCGCCTCCCGCCCTGCTGCAATCCGGTCGATCGCCCTGTACGTTCGCGTTCATGGGTCACGGAGGAGTCCTGCTCGCCGCGCTGCTGCTCGCGCTCCTGCTGCCCGCGGGCGCACGGGCGGAGTTCGATCCCGCCTACGAGGCGCGCAACTTCTCCAAGACGACGGAGCGCTTCCGCCTCGTCACGGGCACGGTCGCCTACCAGGCGCTGCTCCGCGAGAAGGGCGCGCTCCGGGAGCTCCAGGCCGTGCAGGTCCAGGCCGGCGACCCCGAGCGCCGCTTCGTCGGGCAGCTCTGCTGGCAGAAGATGGACGGCTGCTCCGGGGAGGTCCGCGCGTACGACTGGAGCACCCGCGGTGCCGGCCTCGCGACCCCCGTGTCGTGGGTCGCCCGGAACGGCTCGGTGATCTCCGGCCACGTCTGGGCGACGCCGGACGGGCCCGCGAAGCGGCCGGGGGCGGTGCTCACGACGGGCTCGGTCCAGGCGCCCGAGGAGCTGTACTGGACGGCGGCCCAGGCGCTCGCGAAGGCGGGCTACGTCGTGCTGAGCTGGGACGTGCAGGGCCAGGGCCTCTCGGACACCTTCGGGGAGGGCGGCGACCGCATGGACGGCGTGCCGTCCCAGGGCGGCCAGCCGTTCTACGACGGCACGGAGGACGCGCTCGACTTCTTCTTCTCGGCCGCGGGAACCCCGTACGCGCCGCGCCGCTCCTGCTCCTCGGGGACGGACCACGCGCCCAAGCAGGCCCGGCGCGTGCAGGAGGGCCGCGCTTCCGCGCACAACCCGTTCGCGCAGCTCCTCGACCCGGGCCGGGTGGGCATCTTCGGCCACTCGCTCGGTGCCGGCGCGGTCTCCTACGTCGGGCAGCTCGACCCGCGGGTGAAGGCGATCGTCGCCTACGACAACCTCGGCGCGAGCGCCCCCGACGCGACCGCGGCGCCGTTCGCGTGCGCCTCGGGCTCCTCGCCGCGCCCGCCCGTCCTCCCGCTGACCAAGCCCGCGATCGGCATCGCGAACGACTACGGGCTCCTGCCGCAACCCAACACGAGCGACCCCGCGCCCGACGCCAAGAGCGTCGCCTCCAGGCGCCTCTCGGCGGCGGGCACGGACACGATGGAGGTCGTCATCCGCGGCGGCACGCACTACGAGAGCTCGGTCATCCCGAACCCCGCCTTCGGCGGCTCGCTGCGTGGGAACGACCTCGCCGTCTTCTACACCGTCGCCTGGTTCGACCGGTACGTGAAGGGCGACGCGGGCGCCGTGGGCCGCCTGCTCACCGAGCGCTTCCGCAGCGACGCGGCGGGCGGCGCGATCGACCCGGACGGCGACCCGAACGACTTCTCGCGCTACCACCGCTCCCGCCTCGACATCGCGGGAACCGACGGCCGCCGCATCGTCTGCGAGGACCTGCGCGCGGGCTGCCCGGCGCTCGCGGCCGAGGGCGACCCGAAGCCGTACGACGCGATCGCGGTCGTCCAGGCGACGGGTCCCGCCGAGGGCCCGGGCCTCCGCGCGCTCCGCTCGACCTGCGCGACGAACACCACCGATCCCGTCGGCGCGACGGGCGCCCCGCCCGCCGCGACGAGGCAGACGCCGCCGTGCGTGCGGCCGCCCGGCAGCATCGACGACACCCCTGCGCCGGGAAGCGTCGCGGCCTGCC